>CAYOJF010000080.1:0-12470 GCA_964404215.1 uncultured Aureispira sp.
TCTCATACTTCAATTGCTAGAGGCTGCGAATCAATAGAGGTTATTACGAATAGAGCGGAGAGGGAGGGTACGAGATAGATTTTTTAGATTAACGAGGACACACGAATATACTCCTAGAGTAGGTGTTCGGTGAACGCCTAATAAAGTGTACCGCTAGCGGGTTCGGAAATTCGTAGCCTAAGCCTTTCCCAACGGGCGTCGGGGCTACGAGATGGAGTACTTGCCGAAGTTTAATCAGAAAAAGATATTTTCGGTTCCATATGATTCTATTCGTAATAACCTCTAATGATAACAAGTATATTTTTTGCGTAACATCAGTGATTTAGTTCTTTACTCAAAATGATTTGTTTAATTTGGAGTGAGGTTATAAACAGGTTCTGAGGTAGACTCTGTACGACTATTATATTACTGACGGGTATAATTATTGCTATTCAACCTAATTATGAAAAAACTAACTACATTCCCCCAACGATTATTTTTTTTGCTGCTATGTTTAGTAGCTTATGGAGCTACTGCACAAGTTGATTCTAACCAAACTGTTATTTGGAGAGGGTTTGAACACAGTTGGACGTACAACCACCGAATCAATCGCTTGGGTAATTTCATAAATAAGCAAGACAGCCATTTTGTAAGTACACATGTAAGTGCTTCTGGATTAGGGGCTGATAGTACCAATTACCAATCACATTATTCGTTTGTCAAAGCAGACAGCACGGTTTTTTATACTGGGGTGAGTCACATCAAACTCTACGGAAAAGAAAAACAACTTTTGACAAAAACAATAGAAGTAGTTGTACCCGCTCCTGTGTACATGCAGGATAAAGAACAATACATTACCTTACTAAACGGGTTTGATCTCAAGGCGATTGACCGAGCGGATAAAATTCAATTATTACGACTGTCAGTTGAAGATGCTACTTATGCTCCTGCTATTAATGAAATTCGTTTTTTACTTAAAGTAGCGTTAGTGGTCAACTGTCAATCGATGGAGTGTTCTCGATTCAATCAAAAAACAACCTATGACCTAAAAGTTTATTATCAGATTGCGGCAGCCAATAATAATCACCTAGCAGCTACCTCCAAGATGATTACCAAAAATTACCCTTGGGGACGAAAAGATGAGCAAGACCATCCACCAGAAAAAGCAAGTATGATGGGAAAGAAAAATAGAGATTTTCAGACAGCAGCTGTAGGAATCAAATCCATTGCGTTGACACTCAATACCGCTCACTGGACGGTTCAATATAGCAATACTGTGACACCATTGGCATACACTTCAGAAACAAGCCAGTTAGATTTTTCGACAGACTTATTTTTTAAAGAATGGCAACAAGGAATGAAAAAGCTTTCGGCAAAACCTAAACATTCGGCTTTTTCGAGTAAGAAAAAAGGCTGGTGTGTCCTTGATATGGGAATTGTGCTGCTACAGTTTCACCAAGGCGAGGTAAAACACGAAAAGCATAGAGGAGGAATGTATTGGGAAGGCTTTAATGCTTCTTCTGCGGATCCGAAGGCTACTTCTCAAAAAGAATTAATCCTACCATTTGATAGTAAAAAAGATAACTAAATGAACTGTTTGTTTGTATAAATAGTTCTATTTTAGTATATTAGTAAAAACGGCTTTAAAGCCATTCTCATTTGCATAATTAATAAAATAATAATGGTCATGTTGGATACATTAAAAATGACACGCTGGCAAGAAGAAGAAAATGTAGCAGTAGAAGAACGCGTGGAAGAGCAGCCAAAAATTGTCGTCTACAATGATGATGTCAATACTTTTGATTGGGTAATTGAGTGTTTTGTTAAAGTTTGTCAACACAATACAGCACAAGCAGAACAATTGAGTTATATCATTCACTTCAATGGTAAAGCAACGGTCAAAACTGGAAGTATGCGTGAATTGACTCCAGTCAAAGAAGCACTACAAGAACGAGGATTGTCTGCTGTGATTGAACAATAGAAATAAACGTTTAACACTAGTGTTTTGTATGAAGAAGCCTGTCTAAATATAATTTAGACAGGCTTCTTTGTATTAGTAGATTATGCTTTATTTTAGATGTAATCAACATCAACAGCATAAGGATAGGTCATCAAAACTTTGATCGCATTATCCATAGACATGTTTTTGAAAATTGCTCGATATACTATCTCAATAATAGGGGTGGTAATGTTTAGATGGACGGTTAGGGCTTTAATAGTCTCTAATGTCCTAATACCCTCTACTACCTCATTCATATCCTCTATAATGTCTGCTAATTTTTCTCCTTGGGCTAATCGAAACCCTGTTTTGTAATTTCTACTTTTGGTAGACGAAGCAGTAGCGACCAAATCACCAATACCAGCTACGCCTAAAAACGGACGAACATCTGTCCCGACTGCTTTACCAATATGAATCATTTCAGAAAGTCCTCTAGTGATGAGTAGTGCCCATATATTTTTGCCAAGCCCTTTACCACCTAAAATACCTGCAGCTAATGCAATAATATTTTTGAGTGCTCCAGCAAGTTCTGCTCCTGTAATATCATGATTACCATAGACTTGGAATTTAGTACTTTTTAGTACTTTTTGTCCAGCTTTAATTACTTCCGTGAAGGGGCTAGCGATCACAGTAGCAGCAGGTTGACCTTCCATGATTTCAGAGGAAAGATTGGGGCCAGACAAACAGCCGATTCTACAAACAACAGATTCTTCCGCAATGACTTGGCTCATTGTTTTGATGTACTTCGCTGATATAGCCTCGCCTTCAGGAAGGGTAGATAGATCAAGACCTTTGGTTCCATGAATTAAAAAATGAGTAGGATTGAGCTTTGGACCCAAGTTTTTCATCATACTCCTAAATGCTTTAGAGGGAACAATAGGGAAAATTAATTGACAAGACTTTGCCAATAAATCTATATCGTTAGTTGGAGTAATATTAGGAGATAAGACTTGATATCGTCCAGATCTTGCTTCTATTTCGTCTACAACTTCGGCTCGACGGACATATAGCAATACATCTACATTTTCTGCTAGTAGATTGGCAATAGCCATCCCAAAGCTTCCTGCTCCTACCACTCCTACTATCTGTCTTTTTTTTATTTCCGTTTCCATAATTGCTATTGTTTGCTGAAGTAGACAAAAAAGAATTCTGTTTAACTACTTCTTATGAGCAAAGTTAGCTAAGAAGTTGTTTAAAGTTTCTATTTATGCCTACAAAAAAGATAAATTTAATCTACTCCTCGTTATTTTTTTAGTGAAGTTGTTTAAAAAGTACGTTTGTGATGAAATGAGTAAGATTTTTTTGTTAATTGAGGCAAAAATTTGACTAATAGCCTTAGCTATTGGGCTAATTTTTAACGAAAAGTAACAGAAAAAGATATTTCATTTGGACATGAAGAGACTTTTTAAACAACTTCAGTACATAGCCCTTCTATGCACTAAAAAATGCCTTGATTAGCTCCATTTTTTTACTATAAACAACTTCTAAAAAATCAACCTTAACAATTTTTTTTAGAATGGTCATACACCAAAAAAAATGGAATAAGCGTCTACATTATCAAAGACCTTGGTTAATTATATCAAAATTGACCTCCATCATTTAACTAAATCCATACACCATGTTCAAATTAATGTCATTAATGACCCTTTGGGTAACGGCAATTACTGCCCCAACAGCCGAACTAAACCAAACAGAAAACCAACCCGACGCTGCTGCTAAAATTCAAGTTGCATTGCTGCTGGATACCAGTGGTAGTATGGATGGTCTTATCGAACAAGCAAAATCTCAGCTTTGGAAAATTGTCAATGAATTGGCTACCTCCAAGAAAAAGGGACAAACGCCAAATGTCGAAATTGCACTCTACGAATATGGCAAAAGTACACAACCAGCAGATAAAGGTTATATGAAGCAAGTGGTCCCGTTGACTACAGATTTAGATTTAGTTTCCGAAAAACTATTTGAATTGAAAACAAATGGTGGAAGTGAATATTGTGGTTGGGCAATCCAATCGGCAACTAACGAGTTGGCATGGAGTAAGAGTAACGATGACCTTAAAATGATTTTCATAGCAGGAAACGAAGGTTTTACACAAGGATCAGTAGACTATAAAGTGTCTTGTAAAGATGCTATAACCAATTCTATTATTGTGAATACGATATTTTGTGGAGCATGTGAGCAGGGAGTAAGTTTAATGTGGAAAGATGGTGCGGACCGTGCTGACGGTAAGTATATGTGTATTAATCAAAATGAATCAGTAGTACATATCGAAACTCCTTACGATGAGGAAATTGTAAAACTCAATGAATCATTGAACAAAACTTATATTGCCTTTGGTAGCGAAGGAAAAGCGAAACAACAGCGTCAAATAGCACAGGATCGGAATGCACGTTCTTCGGGTGGGGCAGCTAATATTGCAGAGCGTGCCAAGACCAAATCTCAAAAGAAAATGTATAACAATGCAACTTGGGATATGGTAGATGCTGTAGAGGAAGATGAAGCCATGATCGAAGAGGTAGAAGAAGAAGCTCTACCAGAAGAAATGCAAGAAATGGATATGGAAGAGCGTAAAGCTTACGTAACAGAAAAGTCAGAGGAACGCACTAAAATCCAAAAGGAAATCCAAGAAATTAGCGAAAAGCGTACTAAATATATTGCTGAGAAGCGAAAAGCAGCGGCAGTCGATACCGATAATACACTAGATGGTGTTATGCTCAAGACAGTACGGGAACAAGCACAGAGTAATGGATTTAAGTTTGAAAAGGAATAAGTAATGTAAAATCAGATAGCTTAGTTACTCAGAGTAGCTTTTGGAGACCGCTAAATTTATTTTGGTGGTCTTTTTTTTTGTAGTTAGTATTCAAACTGACTATAGTTAATCGTACCTCGAAAGCTATTGGAATGAATAGGAAGGGGGGGATTGGGGATTTTTCCATACCATGTCGAGAACGCTAAACGCAGGTTAGTTTCGTAATTGCCTTCAAATAAGGGGCAGGTAGTTAATACCATATCAGCTGCTTTCATATAGGTATATGTTCCTGTACCACAACGGCTAGGAGGAACTTGTATCTCTCTCCAAATTCCTGCACTGTCTTGTGCTTCCAAATAGATAGGAAGGTAATTGCCAAAGGCAATAGGCACTAATTTAGAGGAGTGATTGTAAATGAAAACAGGGTAGGAGGAAATCGGAACCCGAAAAGGACGAAAGAACCATTTGGTAGTATCTAACATTTTACTTCTCTGATAGGGAATCCCCATACTCAAATGACCACTACCAATGATTCTAGTAGTATCAATCCAGATGATGATATCCTTAGGAATACTATTTTTGAATGATGCTGTGTTGTATTTGATTTGGTCTGTCTTAACAGCTTCATAATTCAATAAGATACTATCCTGCCATCGTCCCAAATAAATGGGATAGAATTCAGCTACCATTACGCTGGAAACTTTATCTTTTGACAATTCATTCTTAAAAGTATCAACTAGTATAATTTGACTAAACTCTAGTGTCGGGTTAGCATTGATAGCTTCTTTGCGTTGTTTTCGTATCATAGTTTCTGCTATGATTAAGGATAGCATAACAATTACTAATATGAGAATACCACTAATTATCCAAGACCACTTCATCGGTTTCTTTTTTGATGGTCATCAAATCTGCTTGATACATAAAATACCTCAAACTTAAGAAACTAGCGATAGCAATCATAGTCAGAATAAAAGCAAGACCATATTCTTGCAATAGAAATTTGCCCACTAAAAACAGTATACTATACGTCATCACTAAAGCACTTCCCCAACAAGCTACTAAATATCGGAAATTCTGATTGAAAATTCCCAATCGTTTGGTCGTATCTAGTTCTAGATGGTGGACTTGTTTCCAGAAATGTTTGAGTACACTATCAGGAGTAGGGTTCGTCAGGAAGGTGACTACTAACCAAGCTACTGTAGTGAATAGGGTCGTGAAGATGAGTGCTTGTGGTAGTTCTACTTGATACCAAAACATAAAAGGAGTAACTAGAAAAGGAACAACAGTAGCTGTTATTTCACTCCAGGCATTGATACGCCACCAATACCATCGCAATATAAGGACTAAACCCAGTCCAGCTCCTGCTTGCATAATGAACCCCCATGCCCCTGAAATAGAATTGACAAAAGTACTGATAATGAGTCCCAGTACCATTAATAAAACTGTACTGATTTTGGATACTAGTACATAGTGTTGGTCGCTTTCTTCTTTTTTGATGAAACGTTTATAAACATCATTAACCAAATATCCTGCTCCCCAATTGAGTTGGGTAGAAATGGTACTCATATAGGCCGCCAAGAAGGCAACAAGTAATAGCCCTCTCCATCCCGCAGGTAAAAAATCTCGCATAGCATAGACATAACCTAGTTTTTCGTCGTCAGCAGCAATATCAGGATAAAGGACGACAGCTGCTAAAGCGACTAAAATCCAGGCCCAAGGGCGAATACAATAATGTGCAATCTGAAAAAATAGAGTGGCATAGACGGCATCTTTGTCAGAACGGGTACTCATCATACGTTGAGCGACATAACCACCACCACCTGGCTCGGCACCTGGGTACCAACATGCCCACCACTGAAATCCTGCATAAGCTAAAAAACCTGTAATACCTAGACCAAAAGTAGTCCCAACTGTATTTCCATTGTCTAAGGAGGGTAAGAAGTTAAGTATGTTAGGATCCTCTGCTAAGAGAGTAGCTTTGAGCGAGGTAATACCGCCTACTTCTGGAGAAGTAGTCACAAAATAAGCTAAAGCAATACATCCAATAATCGCTACACAAAACTGAATGGCATCAGTGACCGCGACCCCTATCAGTCCAGAAAAAGAGGAATAAACTGCTGCTAATACCATCGCCAAACCTGTATATATCAAGGCAGTAGTGTCATCTAGCCCAAAGAAAACAACCAATAAAGATTGTAGTGCCACATTGACCCAGCCAATGATAATGACATTCATAAATACCCCTAGGTAAATAGCTTTGAACCCCCGTAAAAACTGAGCAGGCTTTCCTGTATAACGCAGTTCAATGAATTCAACTTCTGTTAGGACACCAGACCGTTGCCAGAGTCGAGCAAAAAAGAAAGTGGTTAACATTCCTCCAGCTAGGAAATTCCACCAAAGCCAGTTTCCTGCAATACCGTTTTTGCGAACCAATTCGGTTACCGCTAAAGGAGTATCAGCGGCAAAAGTAGTGGCGACCATAGATACTCCTGCTAGGAGCCAAGGCATATTTCTGCCACCCAAAAAAAAGCTTTCTAAATCTTTGGATGCTCGTTTGGTATAGGAAATCCCAATTCCTACAATCAATACCAAAAATATAATTATAATCCCCCAGTCCAGTGTTGTTAGTTCCATTTGCTTGAATTGATTATTATTTTTTTAATTTTGCAAAGGTAAGGTAAAAACTTCAAAGAGATTATCTAATCGATGTGTACCATACGAGGAGACAATCGGAATGAAGTTTGTTTTAATCATGACAGGATGAAGAGAATCATTTTCTCAGTCACCTCCATTTCAATTTTATACTATGAAATATTTATTTACTTTCTTTTGTTTAGCAATAACCATTAGTGGTTTGCGGGCTCAAGTTAAGGTACAAGATGCTAAGGCCATCAGTCCAACAGAAACCTATGACAATGTCAAGGTACTACCTATTTATACGGACGAAAACAGCAGCTCTTTTTTTATTTTTGTCAAACAAAAAGTTCGTCTACACATGCACCTCTATCATACAGAGGTAGTTACTGTACTAGAAGGAACAGGGGAGTTTTATTTGGCAGGAGAAACCCTCCAAATCAAAGCCGGCGATCATATTGTGATTCCCCCAGGAACACCACACGGAGTCAAAACTACTAGCAAAAAGCCTCTTAAAGTAATTTCTGTACAATCTCCTGAATTTATTGGAGAGGACAGAGTTTTTGTAAAAGAGGATATTCCAGTTACCACTAATAACAACACATCGAACAGTAATAGTACAGAGGGCACTAAAGAGACCACAACAGATGATGAAGATGATATTCCAGAATATGAAGGAGGTTAATCCATAAGAACTAATCGTTTCATTACTTTATACTTGCCAGCACGAATATTTACCATATAGATTCCTGCTGGCATTTTTTGTAGTCCGAACTGAAAAGTCTGTTTACCTGCCGAGGTCCATTCATTACGTAACTGTTGTACTTTTTGCCCTTGCATATTCAGAAGGCATATTTGAAGGCGACCAGCTTTTGGTAGCTCCATATCAATGTTTAAGTGATGTTGTGTAGGGTTAGGATAGACAAAACTAGGTAATGTACTAGGAACATTTTTTTCTAAACTAAGTATTGGAGCGACAGGAAGTGATAATTCATGTAGTTTGGCACTTCCCAAAAAACTATTTTCGTTGCTATAATAAATCGTACTATCATTTAGAAAATCAAGAGCTTCTTTTTGGGTTGTTCCTCCAAGAGGATAATTTTGTACGGTTCCGCCAAAAAAATTACTGCCTGTAAAATTAGAGAACACCCAAATACTATTGGCATTCAATAGAGCGACTTTATCTTGACTAGGAGAAATAGCTGCTGCTGTAATTTCAAAAATTACATTGAGTTGATTGGTTTGGAAACTATCCAATAAGATAGCGGCATGATAGCCTGTGTCAGCGGGTATTTGGTATAGTCGGCTAAACCCTTGATGTGGGTTGGTTCTGTCTTTAGTAAAAATATAGAGGGAATCATTGAGGTAAATCAATGCCTCTGCATCATAGTTTTTATCTACATCAGGGGCAGGGAAGGCTGTTTGTTCTGGATAATAGAAACGAATTTCTTCAGCAGTCGTGGTATTACCTGTTATTGAATCAGGGTGAGGAATTTTCCAGATACGTAAGTCTTGACGATTATTGGAGTTGTTACCTATATCCGCTACATAGGCATTTCCTTGTTGATCGTAGGTGATGTCTTCCCAGTCAAAACTAGAGGCATTGGTCAATAGTATTGTTTTAGTAATATTTTGATTGGTGTCAATTGCGTATAGTTTAGAAGAGTCGCCACTATCGTTATGCAACCAGATACGATTGGCATCTCCAATCAACATTCCTGAATTTTCCTCTAGTCCTGCTGGAATATCATTGACGAAACGTACGTTTTGAGCTAAAAGAGACGTTATAGATATTAGCCCTAATAGAGTAAATAATATTTTCATAAATAGACGAAATTAGAGGTGAATTGAACAATTTGTGTAAGCAAATTCTTATAAATAAAGAAGCTTTTTAAATAGCTTTATCATATAATTCATTAAAATTACTATTTTTAATCGTTGAGGGAACTGTAATTATCCCATTTTATAAAAAAACACAAGTACAAATGAAAGGACTCATTCAATTTTTTGCTTTATTAATGATAACCACTCAAGTCGCGTGGGCAACTCCACCTACAGAAAAAGGACTGGCCAAGTTTTATGACGATAGTTTTCACGGACGTCAAACTGCTAGTGGAGCAACTTATGACAAAAATAAACTAACAGCTGCTCATAAAAGTCTACCTTTTGGTACAAAAGTGAAGGTGTTAAACCCTGCTAATGGAAAATCTGTGATTGTCGAAATCAATGACAGAGGACCTTATGTAAAGGGAAGAATTATTGAACTATCAAAAAGAGCTGCGGATCAATTAAGTATCACAAAGCAGGCAACAGTACCTGTAGTATTGACAGTGGTAGATAAAGGAACGGTAATCGAACAGCCAGCAGCCGTAGCACCTAAAGTGGTTGAAAAAGTAGCAGCAGCGGCAGCAGCCCCTAAGCCACAGCCAAAAGTAGAGGCGGTAGCACCAGTGGCTAAAAAGCCTGTAGCAGCAGCAGTGACTAAACCTAAAACAGTAACTAAAACAGCGGCAGCAGCACAAAGTAAGCCTGTACAGCCTGCCCCTAAAAAGGAGACAAAGACAACGGCTACAGCAGCAGCACCAGCTAAAAAGAAAGCAGCACCAGTGAAAAAGAAAACGCCTAATCTAGTCGTAGCGGCAAGAGATATGAAAACAGGTGGTTTTTACAAAATGCAAGTGTTGAAATTGCAAGCAAAAGGATATGGGGTACAGATTGCAGGTTATTCGGATTATCAGTCTGTAACACAGCAATTGTTTGCTATACAGAAAAACTGGTTCAAGGGAGCAACCGTATTCGTAGATGAACTTAATGGACAACCTTATTATAAAATTATATTAGGACCATTAAATACCAAAGCAGAAGCAGAAAGCTACCGTAAAAGTCTAATCAAAAAGTATGGTACTAAAGATGCTTTTGTAGTTGATGTAGCGGCTCTTTCAGAAGCAAAGAACAAAACAAACTCAGCAACTAGTTCTGATGGTAACTTATTGGAAGAGGCTAAAAAAATGACTGCAGGAGGATATTACAAAATGCAGGTATTGCAGCTAGAGTCTAAAGGTTATGGCGTACAAGCTATGGGATATAGCGATTATCAAGCAGTAGTCAATCAATTGGCTGTGTTGCAAGAAAACTGGTTCAGTGGAGCAGCTATTTTTGTAGACGAGCTAAACGGGAAACCATACTACAAGATTATATTAGGAGCAACAGACACTAAAGAAAAAGCAGCAAACTATGCCGCTAATCTAAAGAAAAAGTATGAATCAATGAAAGGTGCTTTTGTTGTAGATATTACTGCTTTAACTAAAAAGAAATAAGCTCTTAAGTCAAATTAGCTTTAATAGCTCTTTCAATCCTGATGGGTTGAGGGAGCTATTTTTTTTGAGACTATTTATCAGAACACAATAGACATGATTACGAATTTATTCGTAATAACAAAACCCACTGTCAAAATGAATGACAGTGGGTTTATTTTATACTTTCAATCCTTTAGGGGATTCTTAGTTTTTGCTAGCACGTTTACGATCGTGTTCTTTCAAGAAGATCTTACGTAGGCGGATGTTCTCAGGAGTTACCTCTACATACTCATCTTCTGCAATATACTCCATCGCTTGTTCTAGAGAGAACTGGCGTGGTGGTGGCAATTTTACTTTATCATCATTACCAGAAGAACGCATATTGGTTAGTTTTTTCGTTTTGGTGATATTGATACACAAATCATCTTCACGAGAGTTTTCACCAATTACTTGACCTTCGTAGATATCTACACCTGTTGGGATAAAGAAAGTACCTCTGTCTTTCAATTTATCCATAGAGTAAGGAATAGAAGAACCTTTTTCTAGGGAGATAAATGCTCCTTTTAGGCGTCCAGGAATAACTCCTTTCCAAGGTTGGAACTCTATGAAACGGTGTGTCATAACAGCTTCACCAGCAGTACTATTCAAGATCATAGTACGTAGTCCGATGATACCACGAGATGGAATATGGAATTCCAAGTGCATCAAGTCACCTTTAGGCTCCATGATTGTCATATCAGCTTTACGCTGTGTTGCCAATTCGATTACTTTTCCAGAATAAGCTTCTGGTACATCAATTGACAAAAGCTCAACTGGTTCGTGTTTCTTGCCATCAATTTCTTTGACAATAACTCTAGGTTTTCCTACTTGTAGTTCATAACCTTCTCTACGCATCGTTTCGATCAATACAGACAAGTGCATAACACCACGCCCAAAGACCATATAAGAATCAGGTGATTCTGTTTCTTCTACACGAAGAGCTAGATTTTTTTCTAGTTCTTGGTACAAACGATCACGTAAGTGACGAGAAGTAACAAATTTTCCTTCTTTACCGAAGAATGGAGAATCATTGATAGTGAAAAGCATACTCATAGTAGGCTCATCAATACTGATAGGCTCTAATCCTTCTGGATTATCAAAATCAGCGATAGTATCACCAATTTCAAATCCTTCTACGCCGAAGACAGCACACAAGTCACCACAGGTTACTTTTTCTACTTTTTTCTTACCTAGACCATCAAATGTAAATAAGCTTTTTACACGTGATTTTACAATAGAACCATCTCTTTTTACCAAAGATACAGGTTGATTAAGGTTTAGTTCACCTCTAGTGATACGACCCATTGCCATTCTACCAATATACTTAGAGAAGTCAATATTAGTAATTTGTAATTGAACAGATCCATTGTCGATTGGCGGTGGAGGTACCGTTTCTAAGACTACATCTAATAGGTGGGTAACGTCTTCTGTCGGTTCGTTCCAGTCTTCTGCCATCCAGCCGTTTTTAGCAGAACCATAAACGGTTCTGAAATCTAACTGCTCTTCAGTAGCATCTAGGTTGAACATCAAGTCAAATACATCTTCATGTACTTCTCCTGGACGACAATTATCTTTATCTACTTTGTTGACAACAACAATTACTGTCTTTCCTAGTGCAATTGCTTTAGACAATACGTAACGTGTCTGTGGCATTGGTCCCTCAAAAGCATCTACTAATAGTAGGACACCATCTGCCATATTCAATACACGCTCTACCTCACCACCAAAATCGGCGTGACCAGGAGTATCAATAATATTAATCTTTGTGCCTTTGTAG
>CAYOJF010000080.1:12480-24073 GCA_964404215.1 uncultured Aureispira sp.
TTTGTAGTCTACCGATACGTTTTTAGAAAGAATCGTAATGCCTCTTTCACGCTCTTGGTCGTTATTGTCTAATATCAATTCTCCAGCTTCTTCATTTTCTCTGAATAATTGACATTGTAGTAAAATTTTGTCCACCAATGTGGTTTTACCGTGGTCAACGTGTGCGATAATAGCGATATTACGCAAGTCCTTGTTTGTCATTTGGTATTTTTTCTATTAAAAATTGGTGCAAATGTAAGGCTTTTATTAATAGAAAGGTACTAATTGTCAATAATTAACGGTTATTTTTGTGAACGCAATAACATTGCTACGGCAACAAAGGAGAAAAATACATTAGGAATCCAGGTGCCAACTATAGGATATAGCCCCCCGCTAATAGAAAATGTAGTTGTAAATTTGCCAATAAATATATACAAACCACAGACCAACATCCCAATCACAAGATGCCACGCCATGCCGCCCCGCATTTTGCGAGAAGCGACCGAAAATCCAATTAGCGTCAATATGATAATCGAAAAAGGATCAGCACTGCGTCGATAGCGTTCTACTTCAAATACCGTTGTTCCTCCGACTCCTTTTGCTTTCTGAGCGTCAATGTATTTTATCAACTCAGGAGTGGTCATATTGTCCTTATAGTTATCTCGTTTGATGAGGTCACTTACAAATAAACACAAGGTCGTGTCAATAAATTCTTGTGGAGGTGGTGCGGTGACATTGTGGTGCATAGGAGAGATGGTTTCTCTAGTTCTGAGGCCTGACAGTCGCCAGCGATTGGATTGGTTCAATAGTTTTATTCGTTGTGCTTTTACGACTAATTTGCGTGCACCAGTTGTGTCGTATTGAATCCAGGCGAGACTTGAACCACTACTATCGTATTTATTAAATCGTTGCAGATAAAACTCTTCTTGTGGTCCACAGGATAAATGAAAATCATTGCCCGCCCCTACGAAATTGTGTTTCCAAATATAGGTGTTCTCAAAGGTTGTTCTTGTTTTATTGGAAATAGGAATGAGATAATGATTGCCTACAAAATGTATTCCTGCTATCAAACAAGCTCCTACTAAGTAAGGAAATAGGAGTCTATAAAAATTAATACCATTGCCTAACATGGCAATAAATTCGGAGTTTGCTGCCAATCGAGATGTAAAAAAAACCACCGCTATTAAACTAAATAAGGGCGTAAGTAGCCCATTGATGAAAGGGACGAAATTGATATAATATTCAAACATGACTTGATGGAAGGTAGGACCATCTTCTGTCAAAAAATCATCTATTTTTTCTGAGGCATCAATAATGACAGAAAGCATAGAGAAGAGCAGTAGAATAAAGAAAAAACTACTTAAATAACGTTTTAATATATACCAATCAATTTTCTTCATCAAAAACGAGGTTTTGCTTTAGTGATATGAGGCTTTTTGAGATAGAAAGGCTCAAAATAAGCCGTGTCTATCAATGTATTGTTTTGGTATTGAGCGAAAGCTAATGGACATAGATAACTGGCACTTGGTAGCTCTATCGCTGAAATTTGTATAGCCTTGTTTGTTAATAGAGGGGCATATTTGCTAGTAGCGTCGCCTGCTAGATATACTTGGTCATAACCCTGTTCGAGTAAGTGTTCAAATGAAGTACTGCTTAGGGTGCAAAAGTAAGGTTGTTCGATAATGGAGCCCTCCTTGTCATATATTCCCACATAAGCGTCCATTCGCCTAGCATCTAGCATACCTACATAAGCTGTTTTTTTATGGTTGTCTTTAGGTATTGCCATCGCTAGAGATTGCAAGGTATCTACTGCTAACATTGGTTTGTCTAGGGTGTAACAAAGCCCTTTGGCAGTAGAAACCCCAATTCGTAAACCCGTATAAGAACCAGGGCCTTGACTTACTGCGACGGCATCTATGTCTTTTAGTTCTAAGTCGGCTGTTTGTAGTACTTTCTGTATGAATAGTGTCAAATTAGCAGCATGCCCACTAGGATCTTGGATCTGTTGTACAATCCAAGGTTTACCATCTCTACTGAGACAGACCGAACAGTTCTTGGTAGAAGTTTCTAGGTGTAGTATGTGGTTCATTGTATTATGAATAGTCTTTGTTGTGAGGCTAAAGATACATAGAAGTTAGGAGATGCTAGCATCTATCTGTTTACCTAAGAAAAAATTAAGACTGGTTAAAAAAAGGAAGGGTAAGCTTTGATTTTTTTAGCTAATCGCTCTTCAATATAAGGATGAACGCCTTGAAGTGTGCTAAGGATTAATTTCGCTTCTTGGTGGTATTTTTTCTTTTTTTTTGTTGTCCAGAAACTAGGTGGATGCTGTAGATTATTGATTCTATCTGCCATTTTAACGATTTGTATACTAGGCCCTTGTACCAATATTTTTTGAAGGCTATCTTTCATTTGTGCCTCTTTGGTAGGCAGTGTTTTGTCTTTGGTCAAAGCCCAAACACCATCGGCTATTGCGGGGCCAAAGTTTTGTGAAATATCTTCATAGACTACAGGCGTATCTTCAATTGTATCATGTAATAGAGCACATTGTATTGATAGATTAATATCAATATGGTCAACTGGAAATCTAACCAATGCATTCGCTACTTCCATGGCAACATTCGTCACATGCGTGACATAATTTAAGGATGTGGAGGAGATTGTTTGGTTTTTGTGGGCTTCTGCCGCAAAGAGCAATGTTGGTAAATATAAATCAGGATTCCACATATAGAAGTGTTTTTTTGAACATTTATGCACCATTTTTTTTATTATTGTGGTACAACGCTATGAGAGCGATAATCAATTGGAGGGGAATGCTTCCTTCAACTTAAGAATTGGTTCAGTATTGAATAGATTCTTACATTTATTATCATCGATAAACCATACACCTACATGCAAGATAAATTTGAATTGTTAGAAAACAAAAAAGAAGCCGCCAAATTAGGAGGAGGTACGGTCAGAATAGAGAAACAACACCAAAAAGGTAAGCTAACGGCTAGAGAACGAGTACATTTTTTATTGGATGAAGGTACTTTTGAAGAAATAGGCATGCTGGTAACACACCGTTGTGTAGATTTTGGGATGGAAGAGCAAAAATACTATGGAGACGGTGTCGTAACAGGTTACGGAACAGTTAATGGTCGTCTTGTTTATGTATTTGCACAGGACTTTACTGTTTTTGGTGGTTCTTTGTCAGAAACTCATGCAGAAAAGATTTGTAAAGTAATGGATATGGCACTCAATAATGGGGCTCCATTTATAGGGCTTAATGATTCGGGCGGAGCTAGAATTCAGGAAGGTGTACAGTCATTAGGAGGATATGCAGATATTTTTTATCGAAATACTCGTGCTTCAGGAGTCGTTCCTCAAATATCAGCAATATTGGGACCTTGTGCCGGAGGGGCAGTATATTCTCCAGCCATTACAGACTTTATTTATATGGTCGAAGATACCTCTTATATGTTCATAACAGGGCCTAATGTAGTCAAAACGGTAACCAACGAAGATGTGACTTCTGAAGAGTTAGGAGGAGCAATGACCCATGCTTCCAAATCAGGGGTGACACATTTTACAGCAGGAAATGACATTGATTGTATCAATCAAATCAAAAAACTATTGTCTTATATTCCACAAAACTGCGAAGAGAAAACACCTAGAGTAGATTATACCACAGCCAATGAAATCCGAACTGAGTTAGATACCTTACTGCCTGCTTCTTCTATGCAGCCGTATGATATGCGAACAGTCATTGATTCCATTGCAGATGCAGATTCTTTTTATGAAGTCAATAAAGATTTTGCGGAAAATATAGTCATTGGATTTGCTCGTATTGCAGGACGTAGTATTGGGATTGTCGCCAACAATCCTATGGTATTGGCAGGCTGTTTAGATGTAGACTGCTCTCGTAAAGCGGCACGTTTTGTTCGCTTTTGTGATAGTTTCAATATCCCACTATTAGTATTGGTCGATGTACCAGGATTTTTGCCAGGTACCGATCAGGAGTGGAATGGTATTATTCCGAATGGAGCAAAACTGTTATATGCTTTCAGTGAGGCGACAGTACCACGTATTACAGTTATCACTCGTAAGGCATATGGAGGAGCGTATGATGTGATGAACTCTAAGCATATTGGTGCTGACCTTAATTATGCGTGGCCAAGTGCTGAAATAGCGGTGATGGGAGCGAAAGGAGCGAGTGAAATTATCTTCAGAAATGAAATCAAGAAATCAGATGATCCAGCCGCTAAACTTCAAGAGAAAGAAGCTGAATATGCTGATAAATTTGCAAATCCTTATCGTGCGGCAGCTCGTGGTTTTGTAGACGAAGTTATAGAGCCAAGTCAGACCAGAGCGAAATTGATTCGTGCTTTCGCTATGCTAGAGAACAAAGTAGCTACTTTGCCTAAAAAGAAACATGGTAATTTACCATTGTAGAAAAAATATTATTACACCTAACTTGTATCATGCAACCACCACTCATATTCAAAGCAAACTATATAGAGGCAGACTTGGATAAGCTTTATAGTTATACGAAGGAAAGTATTTGGAAAAATATTCCTTCTCTCAAGATTGTTGTAGGTTTATTGGTGGTCATTCTACCAATAGCAGGATTTTTGTTTACCCGCTCTAAAACTTTTCAAGGACAACAGGCAACCATTTTTATGACGGTTATATTGGTAGGAGGAATCATCTTCTACGGTATCTCACTATTGGTTCGCCATCGGAAGCATATCGAAGAAGTAGAAGCACTGGTTCAACAAACTAAAGATAAAGGTGTACCTGAGCTAATTTTGACAGGAGGGACTATCACTGCTAAATTCCCAACAGGGACAGAAGTCTTGTATTGGGAAGAAATTGGTCGAGCAGGTCTTGGGAAAGATGTTATTCATTTGACTAGTAGCCGTACTTCTGATAAAGATTATTATTGGTTGATTCCAAGAGGAGATGTAGCTGCTGATAGCTGGAAAGCATTAGGAGATTATATTATCAAAAGAACCTCTAGAGCAACCTTAATAGATTAGATTACTTAAGAGTAATCTTACAAATATATTGGCACTAAACAAGCCTACTTCTAACGAGTAAATCGTTGAAAGTAGGCTTGTTTCATTGTGTAATTTTTGTCTTGTTACTTTGGTTGAATATCCGAAGGCAAAGAGCAAGAGTAGATGTATTTTGAATGGGAGTTTGCATAATAAGAAAAAGCAATACTACTTAAAGTAGTATTGCTTTTTTTATGTTTTTCTTCTTGTGAAAGAAGCTTAGTTCAATCGGAAACGTACAGGCATATTCATTTTTACACGAACAGGTTTACCACGTTGTTTTCCTGGAGTCCATCTCAAGTTCGGTTTGTTCATCATTTTGACGATACGCATCGCTTCTTTTCCACATCCTCCTCCTGGATCACGCAAGAGTTTGACATCGCTGATTTTTCCATCTTCCATAACAGTAAACTGTACAATAGCAGATCCTTCTATACCATTTTCTCTTGCCATAGTAGGATAAGAGATATTCTCATAGATAAAAGACATCAATTTTCTATCTGCACACTGTTTCTTTTTCTTGTTGTCACCAGCCTCTTCTTCACAACCTGGGAATCTAGGCATTTGTTCCACAATCGTAAAGATTTCAGGTTCTTTTGGGGGGGGGGGGGGGGGGGGGGGGGGGGGGGGGGGGGTGGTGCAGGACCATCACCATAAGGACCTTCATAACCTTGATCCGTTTCAGTAATTTCAGTGTCATCTTCTATTTCCTGATCCTCTTGTTCCACTTCTTCTACCTCTTCTTCTACTGCCTCAATCGTTTGAGGTGGTGGTGGAGGTGGTGGTGGCGGAGGTGGTGGTGGTGGTTCAGGCGGTGTGTTTGGTGGTTCTATCATTAGGTCGTCCATCTCTGGGAAGTCATCATATACAAATTCCTTTGTATAGGTAACATTGGTCCAGTTGAGTATCAAGTAAACAGATAGCAGCGATGCCACTGTTCCACCTAATAGCAAGGAAGTACCTAACGACTTGGTGTCTACTCCTTGGTACTTTCTGACCAGAGCAGATTTACTTTCTGGGTTGTTATCATATGTATTGAGCAGTTCTTTAGATTTTTTGTCTAGATATGCTTTATAGCCTTGAGTAGCAGCAGCGATCAGAACGCCGATACCAATCAAACTAAGTAGCAGTTGACTAGCCGTAATCTCAGGACCCGCATACAACAACAATCCACCAAGTTGCAGTCCATTTGCCATATAAGATTAGTTTAATATGATTAAAAAAATAGTTATTTATTCAAAAAGAATCGAGTGGCACTTTTATAATATACCATCAATCCTACCAGTACTCCCACAAAATTAGCTACCATATCAGCATAGTCAAATGACCGATGTGGTAAGCTTGCTTGCACAAATTCTAAACTCGTACCATAACCAGCAGCTATCGCTGCACAACAAAAAATAGCGATAAGATTACTTTGTTGCCATTTTTGATGCCTAGCAATTGCCCAAATAAGTACTAAAACTTCGATAGCGTAGAAAGTGAAATGACCCACTTTATCAATCGAAATCCATTGGATAGGAGCATTGATTGCTACATTGCCAGTTGACAAAATGAATATAAGAATACTCCAAGCTAAAGCAGGAATATAGTATTTTAGATTAAGCACCAATACTTCCTTCGTAAGCACTAGGTGATAATAGTTCTTCTATTTCAGCTTCATTTGATAATTCCATTTTGACCATCCAACCAGCTCCATAGGGATCTGTGTTGACTAGTTCAGCTTCATCATCCAATGCTGTATTGACTTCTAGAATAGTACCTGATAGAGGCATATATAAATCAGAAACTGTCTTTACAGCCTCAACACTACCAAACACTTCTTCTTTGTCTAATGTTTCTCCCTCTGATTCGATATCAATATACACGATATCACCTAACTCTCCTTGAGCAAAATCAGTAATGCCTACATAGGCGATATTACCTTCTTCTATACGAACCCATTCGTGGTCGCTGGTATATTTGAGATTTTCAGGAATGTTCATAAGTTTAGAACAAAATTTAGTTATTAAAAATGGATGTTACCTAATATTTGGATTAGGGTGTTCCAAAGTTAATTTTTTTTTTGAATCTTACTGCATAACATTACTAAAAATATTGTCTTAGACATCTTAGACTACTTAAATAATTAGAAGTGCTTATCAAACGAATAGAAACTTTCTATAAGAACTATTTCTAAGCAGCTTCAATAATATAGATGCAGTGGAATCTGAAAAGGGTGTGTGTGGTTTAATTTTTTTTGAAAATAAAAAAGATAAGCTAAAAGAACTTCAACAAGCTCTAACTAAAAAAGCTGTTTCCTATCACTTAGGAAACAGCTTTTTTGAATTTTATCTAATCGATTATTTTTTGACTACATCTGGAAATTTAGCCGCACGAGAATCTTGTTTGATCCATGGTGGAATCGTTTGTCCACTGCTACCATTATAAGTTACTTCACCTTCTTCGTTTACACTAAAACTCCAATCGTGGAATTTTTGACATTGGTGAACACAGTTTCCAAAACGGACACTATATTTAATATCCCAACCGTCACTAGTACGCTCGATATTAATATCATTACCATCTCCGTAAGGCAGAATCTCTTCAATAGAACCAACTCCTTCTTCGGTAAAGAATTTCATCATCAAAGCAGGCATATTAAGTGGCTCTCTAGATTTTAGAACCAACCCAGCTCTTTCTTCATCCAAATAAATCATTTTGGTCATAATCAAGTTATACTTACGTATAATACTATTGATAGTAACACTAGCAGTCGTATCTTGACGCTGTTTGAGAGGCTCTACCCATGCGGCATCATGTTCAAATACTAGAATAACATTTTCTACATTGGGTACAGGGAAAGAGCGAACATTATATTTTTTTGCAATAGTATCAATTGCACTGTAATCACTAACACGGACAGCTACCAAAGCATTATATACTGCTTGAACAAGTTCTTCTGGTACTTTTACGGTTTGTTTAGAAACTCTCTGTTCCTTATTTAATAAACGAAGTGCTAATCGAGTAGCATCTCTCTTATAAATCAATTTGAGATACTTTGGTAATACATCATCATTGACAAAGAATTCAGGCAAATCTTTAAGAATGGCAGGTTCTCCTCCTTTCTTACCTTTTTTACCTCCTCGTTTACCTTTACGCCTTTGGGCATCGGCTGTGTCGGCACAAGTCAATATTACTAGCAAAATAAGCAAGCAGCTCTTTGCAATACTGAGTATATTTTTAGAATTCATAAAACTTTAGTTTTTAATGAAGATTTTTCAAACATTAGGTTTCGGACAACTTTACTTAGATCTATCTGAAACAATTACAAGATAGATTTTTTTGGGTAATAATCCAAGCAACTGTAATCACTTTAGTATTACTTTTCAGCCAAACCTAGCTAAATAAGTAACTCTAACAGAATAACGCAAGGAGTTACGCAAAAGTTGTTATTTCAACGAAGCAAGATGTTTTTCAATTTTTTGTTTGAGTGATAATGCTTTTTCATGGTAGCGGTGTTTTTTCTTCTTAACAATCTTATTAAGTCCTTTTTGTGCACCACTGATGTCATTATCTTTGAGCAAAGTTAATACCAAATACCATTCAGCTTCTGCTTTTCTGACTTTTGAACTTTTTTTACTAAGTCTAGTAAATATTTCTTTTGCTTTTTCTACCTGATTTTCAGCAAGATAAGAAACTCCTAGATAGAAATTTATTTCTTCATTTTTATTTCCAACCAAATCCATATAAGTAGCAAAATATTTGATTGCTTCGCCATATTGGTGATTGTTGTAAGCCTCAATTCCTTTGGCTGAATTAGACATCATTTTTTTTGTCTTGGCAATGTCTTCCTTAGTGGCAGGTTCGTCAGGAACTGAACGAGAAGCAAATAGATTAGTAGCTGGCTGTGGCTCAAAATAGTTATTGAAAAGCGACTCGTTTACTGGGGTATTACTACAGCTAGTACTGAATAAAACAAGGATAATAAATAGTAAACTAGGTAGTATGGATGAAATTTTCATTCGTGAAGTGTTTTAGATTTATTTAGTTTTTTAAACTATGTTTTTTATTTGCAATAAATATTGTGTATGTCTTGATGTTGGTGTAGATGTTTTTGTTACCACAGGTGTTCAATAAATAGATATTATTACCAATAGTTTTGTACCAGAACAAAATACATCCCAAACTGTGTCAGAGAGCTACAAAAGTTTTTTTTGAGCAATTTTACAGATAATCCTACTCAGATGTATCTACTTCTCAAACTACTTGGTAATTGCGTCTAACAAAGGCTAAACAAAAATAACGTTATTTTTTGGATTAAGCTACTATATTTTAGTATCCTTGCTGATAGACTATTTTTTAACAGATTTTCTCAACTCAATATTATGTTAGATACTAAAAATATTCCACTGGTTCATAGAGATATTAGTTGGTTGGCATTCAATTATAGAGTATTACAAGAAGCAAAGTCGCCAGATGTACCTTTGTTGGAGAGAATTAAATTTCTTGGAATTTACTCCTCCAATCTGGATGAGTTTTACCGAGTAAGGGTCGCTTCTTTGAAGAGTTTGATTCAGCTAGGTAAAAAGACAAAGCAACAAATGGATTTTTCACCAGAATTGGTGCTCAAGAAGGTTCGGAAAATAGTCTCCCAGCAGCAAATAGAATTTGGTAATATTTATAAAGGACAGATCATACCCGCTTTGCAAGAAGTGTGCAATATATGGATATTGAAGCCTAAGCAACTAAATTCTTATCAAGAGTTTTTTATTGACAACTTGTTTCAAGAAGAGTTGATTCAACATCTACAGCCACTGTTGTTAATTAAGAACAAAATTAAAACTTTCTTACAGAGTAACCACCTCTATTTGGCAGTGCAGTTGAAGACAAAGGGGGAGAATAACCGTTATGCTGTCGTCCAGATTCCAACACAAAAACTGCCACGTTTCATACAATTGCCGACCAAGAATACGGAACGTAAAGAAATTATATTCCTAGATGATATCGTCCGCTATTGTTTGCCTAAAATTTTTCCTGGGTATCAAATTCAAGCTACTTATTCTATCAAAATAACTCGAGATGCAGATATTTATATAGAAGATGAATTTTCAGGAGATTTGATAGACAAAGTTCGCAAGGGAATTGCAAAAAGGAGTATTGGTAGAGGTACACGATTTGTATATGACCGAAAAATGGAGTCGGGTATGTTAGGATTCCTAATGGCGGCATTAGATATTAAACCAGAAGATTTGCAAGCACAAGGAAGGTATCATAATAATAAAGATTTATTTTCTTTCCCAGATTTTGGCTTGTCAGAACACAAGGATATTAAGCTACCACCACTTAGCCATAGTGTATTACACAATCAAACTAATTTATTTAGTGTTATCAAAAAAAAGGATAGACTCCTCCATTTTCCCTATCAAAAATATGACTATGTGATTAGATTATTGGAGCAAGCAGCCTTAGATCCGAAGGTGTCCGAAATTCGGATTGCTCAATATCGAGTAGCAAAAAACTCGCAAGTGATAGCGGCATTACGAAGTGCGAGTCAAGCAGGGAAAAAAGTAATGGTTTTTATGGAAGTAAAAGCCCGATTTGATGAAGAAGCCAATCTTTATTGGGCAGAGAAACTCGAGGAGTGGGGGGTGAAAGTAATGTATAGTTTACCAGAATTGAAGGTGCATTCTAAATTATTACTAATCAAACGGGGAAAAATAAATTATGCTTATTTGGGAACTGGAAATTTCAATGAAAGTACTTCTCGTATCTATAGTGATTTTGGGTTAATGACCGCAGATAAAAGACTGACTGAGGAGGTAGTGCAAGTTTTTGATTTTTTAGAGTTTGAAAAAAGACCAACCAATCAATTGGAACATCTACTAGTAGGACAGTTCCGAATGAGACGAAATATTTATAAATTAATAGAGAACGAAATAAAAGCCGCTCGAGCAGGCAAACGAGCTGAAATTGTATTGAAACTAAATAGTATTCAAGATCCTCGTATGATTGCTAGGCTTTATGAAGCGAGCCAAGCTGGTGTCAAAATCAAAATGATTGTACGGGGAATCTGTAGTTTGATCCCTAATCAAGCTGGATTTAGCGAAAATATAGAGGTAATTTCTATTGTTGATCGTTTTTTAGAACATGCTCGTATTTATATGTTTCACAATGGAGGGAAAGAGAAAATATATCTTTCTTCTGCTGACTTTATGACTAGGAACCTGTTCTATCGTGTAGAGTGTGCTTTTCCAATTTACGATAAAGACTTGCGTAAAGAGATCAAAGATTTCATAGCAATACAGTGGGAGGATAATGTAAAGGCTCGTATCATTGATGCCAAACAACAAAATATATACAAGAGAGAAGAAAATGCTATTCCTAAACGGTCTCAACATCTGGTCTATGAGTATTATCAGGATCAATTTTTACAGAAAAAAGACTAAACCTTTTAATCGGTTACTTTTTTATTAAATAGCTTTCCTTATCTTGGAGTTTTCTTAGAGCATGTTTGAGAATTAATTTCTTCGAAATCAACGATTTGGGCGAAAATGAATTGATTTAAGGATTAAATAAGCCTCTTTTTGAGTTTG
>CAYOJF010000081.1:0-11137 GCA_964404215.1 uncultured Aureispira sp.
ACATTCAACATTGTAAAACGACTTCTTATCCAATAGCTAACTGTTATTATACAAATCTATTTGAATAGTGTGTAACATCAGTTATTTAATTAAAAAGGCTGCGAGTTTTGCTGTTGCTCTTCCACGATGACTAATCGTTGACTTTGCAGCACTCGTCATTTGTGCAAATGATTTTTCAAAACCATTGGGTTTGAAAATAGGGTCATAGCCAAAACCTTTTTCACCTTGGCGTTGCTTCAAAATTTCTCCTTCTACTATTCCTTCAAACAAAGTTTCTTTCCCATCAATAACCAATGCGATTACTGTTTTGAAGTAAGCTTGTCGATTTGGGTTATCTCCCAACTTAGTGAGCAGTTTATTCATATTATCTTCATGGTTGCGTTGAGGTCCAGCATAACGAGCCGAATAAACACCAGGTTCTCCATTGACTGCCTCTACTATTAGTCCTGTATCTTCAGCAAAACAATTGTAACCATATTTGTCATAAACATATTGAGCTTTCTGAATCGCATTACCTTCTATGGTTGGCTGAGTCTCAGGGATATCTTCCATACAACCAATATCGGTAAGACTTAAGAAATTATACAACTCTCCGAGTTGTTCTTTTATTTCTCTTATTTTATTTTGATTGCTAGTAGCAATGACTAGTTTTTGCATTTGGTATGATATTTTAATGTGATAATGTGTTTTGAATACATATGTTATAAGAGTCTTGGGGTAAATTTAAGTTCCCTACCATCAATAATATCTATTTTAGAGGTATTATTTCAAATAAAAATGAATATATGCGTTATGTTTTTGTTTTATTGTTTTGCCTAACGGCAACTATTACTTGGAGTCAAAAAAAGAGTAAAATCATTCTGGAAGAGAATAAATTTTATGTTTTAGAAGATGGTTCTGAACAAACATTACTGGAAATTATCAAAAGTAATGAAGGTAAAGTAATTTATATTGACTTTTGGGCGAGCTGGTGTGGTCCCTGTCGAAAAGAAATGCCAGCGTCCATTGCACTGAAAAAGAAGCTCGAAGGGGATGATATTGTTTTTGTGTATATTTCTATTGATGGTAATCGTAAGTCATGGGAGCGTAGTATAGATGCCTTGGGGATTAGAAATACAGGGCTACACTACCAAAGAAATCGAGACGAAATGAGCGATTTTTTAAAGCTATTTTATATCTATTCTATTCCTCATTACATGATTATTGGCAAGAATGGGCAATTTGTCAATTCAGATGCTTTGCCAGCAAGTGATCCTATACTAGAACGGCAATTAAAAAAATTGTTACGAACGAAAAAACGTAAGAAAAAATAATATTGCTTAGACATGCTCTAAGAGAGAGAACTCTTCTCCATCTATTAGGGAGTGAAATATCTATATCGTAGTATAAGCGGTATAGATATTTTTTATTTCAAAAATCTAGATTTAAGCAAAAGGAACAAGATTTTTTTGTTACTTACGACTTGAGTTAAAAAAAATATAGTTTACTTTATTAGCGATTATGACAAATAGCTTTGTACAATAGGGTGGAGTGTTTTATGTATGTTTTTAGCTCTAGTTGTTATCATCCATTTTTAAAATTACAGGAAATGAGAGTTGTATTTTTATTTTTGATACTGGTAGTGTCTTTGAATGCAGGAATTGCACAAGTGGGGGCAACTAAATTGTTAGAAGAACTCATTGTTATAGAACAGCTATTTGAGAGGAATCAATTTGATGCTGGAGAAAAAAAACTTGAATGGATTCAAGAAAAATACAAAGAAGAAATCCAACAAAATAGTATAGAAAGCCAACTCTATCATAGAACACTCGCATCCTATTACAACAAAACTTCAGATACGGAAAAAGCTTTTGAGGCTGCTATGGTGGCATTGGAAAGAACAACTGTTACTCCTGATTCGATAGAACAAATCATTAAGACCTATGAAAGTGTAGTTGAAGTATTTAAAAATATAGGGAATGTCAAGGAAGGTATAGCTGCAGCTCGTAAATTAGAAAAATTTTATATTCGGACGGGTAACAAAACATTACTCCAACAGGCTTATAATTATAGAGTAATAGGGTTGTTTTATGTTGATAAAGGAGAGCCTAACCGAGGCTTAGAGTATTTTGAGAAAGCCTTAGCAATTTATAAAGAGCATCCTGAAACTAAATTTGTCGAAATCGCAAGTGTATATGCTGCTCAGGTTTTTGCTTATGGCAATAGTAGAGAAACTGCAAAACAAAAAAATGCTATAGATAAAACATTGTCTTATTGTAAACGGGATACTTCGAGACGAAGCCAATTATTACAGGTTTCCATGCTTAGTGCTTTAGGAGGATACTATATTTATAGTCGTCAGAATGAAAAAGGATTAGCCACATATCAGCAATATTTAGAAAAAATAAAAGCCATTCGAGGGATGTATCACCCCTCTACAGCAAATGGGTATATGAATACGGCTATTGCTTATGCTCAAACAGGAGATTTGGAAACATCAGAGCAATATTTTGAAAAATCGTTAGAAATTACCACTCAGATATATGGAAAACATAATGCTAGTTTAGCATTGAACTATGCTAACTTTACCTATCTGCTTAATCTTATGAACAAGCCTCAAAAAGCACTTTGGGCTGCCCACAAAGCTTTTACGGCTAATGTGATAGGGTACAGTGATACAAATTATTTAGCCAATTTGACTCCTGCTATAGAGCAGTATGAAATATTAGATCCAGTGAACTTAATTGGCAACCTTAATAATAGAGGAGAAATTTTTTATAAACTCTATCTCAAAACTAAGAAAGTTGATTATCTAGAAAGTGCCTATCAAAACTTGTTAACGCAGGTAGCGATTTTTGATAAGACTAAAAACGGACTGAGTGATAAAGATAAACTTAAGGTACTGGGAGAAGCTTTTATGCCTTATGCCAACGGCATTGCTTACGCTTATCAGCTCTATCAAATCAAAAAGGATGAAGTTTACTTAGATATGAGTTTTGAGTTGGCAGAGCGTAGCAAAGATGCCGTTTTGTTGAGTAGTCTTAATGCAACTACAGCACTCAATGTTGGAAATGTACCTGATTCGATTATACAGGAAGAAAATAAACTGAAAAAGAAGATAAGTACACTCGAAAAAAAGATATATAATACTCAAAAAGAGGACAAGATATATAGTAAACTACAGGAACGTCTTTTTGATACTAAACGTATGCTAGAAAATTTGATTGCGAATTTGGAAAGACAATACCCTCAATATTTAGCATACAAAAATACCGCTAATACTGCTTCTATAAAGGATATACAAGCTTATCTTAAGGGGAGAAATACCGCTATGATAGCTTATTATGTTGGTAAGGAAAAGTTGACTTATTGGAGGATTACGGAAGCTTCTAAAGCTGTTTATTCTATAAAGATAGATAGTACACACGAGCAAGGAGCAGAAGAGTATAGAAAACTATTGACAGATGTTAATTATTTTCGTAATAATACAAAAACGGCAATGGCTTCTTATAAATATTTAGGGTATACCCATTACCAAAACCTATTAGAAAGGGCTCTGGATGGTATAGAGGTAGAAAACTTAGTGATTGTTCCAGATAATTTTTTGGGGCATCTTCCTTTTGAAACTTTTTTGACAGAAGAGCTAAGCCAAGAAGAAAATAGCTTGAATACACTCCCTTATCTTGTTAATGATTATAATATTCAATATTCTTACTCTGGGAATATTTTACTTCAGAATCATTCGATGTACCAACGCTTAACGCCTAATACCAATGTATTAGGTATTGCGACGAATTATGATCCAGAGTTAGTAGAGGAGGGAAGTGTTAATTCGGAGTTGCGTAAAAAATTAATCCCCTTGCCTGAAGCAAGGAAAGAAGTCCAGAGGATAGAAGAAATCCTAGATGGAACGTATTTGTTTGGTGCAGCTGCTAATGAAGCTAATTTTAAAGAACAAGTGAGCAATCATGGAGTTTTACATCTTGCGATGCATGGGATTTTGAATTCAGATAATCCAGCCACTTCTTCTTTGGCCTTTTCTGTAGATACGAGTACTGCTGAAGATGGTTTTTTGTATGCTTATGAAATTGTTAATCAGCCAATAGAAGCCCAGTTAGTAGTACTTTCCGCATGCGAAACAGGTTATGGTAAATTTGAAAAAGGGGAAGGAGTGATGTCTTTGGCTCGATCATTTATGCATGCAAGAGTGCCTAGTTTAGTAGTTAGTTTGTGGCAGGTCAATGATTATTCTACTGCTAAGATTATGGAATTTTTCTATCAAGAACTAAAGAAGGGTAAAACTAAAAGTGAAGCCTTACGTCTTGCTAAATTGACGTATATGAATAAGGCAGAAGGGATCGCTGCTCATCCTGCTTTTTGGGCAGCATTTATACAGTTAGGTGATCCTTCACCTGTATTTACTGACACTGCTATTAACTCAATTTGGTGGATTGGTTTATTGATAGTAGGAATACTAGGGGGGACTTTCTGGTGGTTAAGAAGGAAAAGATTACAGGCATAAGTTCTAGTAATTAAATCACTTCAGTGACTATATTTTTACGAGCTGTTTAGGAGCAATATGATTTAGAAATAATTGCAATGCTTTTTTCTTGGGGGCATTCAAGTCGTAGTTGATATATTTATAATAATAATCGTAGATAGAGAAATCTGGTTGGACTACAGTCTGGAAAACCGCTGCAACTTTATTTCTATTGGCAATACCAAGACCTAACGCTTGATTGAACTCTTTTATGAAGTCAGGAGACAATTTTTTATTACTGACCCATGCTGCAAAAACGAATGGTAATCCTGTCATAGCTTTCCATGCTGTACCCAAATCATAGATGAAAGGATATTGGTCTTCAAGTCCTATTGTTCGGTCACCGATAATAAGGGCGGCAGTATTACCTTTGATTTTATTTTCATATCCCTTATCCGCAGGAATTAATTGGGGGGTTATCTTCCAGTAATTTTTAATAAGGTATTTGGTTAAGGCGACAGAGGTTCTGGATTGATAATCCAAATAGAGTCGCTTAATCTTGTGGATAGGAACATGCGAGTAGATACAGACTGTTTTGACTTCTCCTTCTGTTCCGATACAGTAGTCTGTGATGATACGAGCATTGGGAACCTGAGGGATAACAGCAACGGGCACAAGACCTAAATCTACTTCTCCTTCTATTAGCTTTTGGGCACAAGTAGAGGGGATATCTAATTTCAAGTCGATTTGTTTAGCGATTGAACTTCGTTCCAAACCATAAAGAAATGGTTTGGTATTGAGATAAGATACGGCTGAAACTTTAATTAGTTCTGTCATGTAAGTAGCAGTTAAGACAAATTCAAATGAGTAATATCATCTTGCAATAGAAGGGAAAAAGTATCTTGCTCTTTGTCGTATTCAAACAAGCAAAGTCCTGTATTGTGATGTTTGTAAGAAGGCATAGAAGATAATGGCTGTTCTTGCAAGATTGCCATCAAAAAGGCTAAACAACCACCATGAGTACAAACTAAGATATTCTCTACCTCTAATGATTTGATATAAGTTACAAAATGATTCAATCTTCTACTCATTTCAAGAGCACTGTCCCCACCACCTTCAATATGATTTTCGTAATGCCCTGCGGCCCAATCTTTCAGTAATTGGAGATAGACTGTTCGCATAGATTCATCAGATGGCTTTCCTTCAAAATAGCCCCAGCCAATTTCTTCTAAATCACTTCGCTGTTCGGTTGGTATGCCTATAGCTTCAAAAGGGGCAGCAGTTTCCTGTGTTCGTTTTAGAGTAGAAGTCAATAATAAATCAAAAGGAATGGAGCGATATTGCTCAAAAAAAGCATTTGCTTGTGCTTTTCCCTTTTTATTTAGAGAAGAATCGACCCCTCGTCCCTGAACAATTCCTTTATCATTGTAGTGGGTTTGACCATGTCGATAGAGGTATATTTTCATAGTAATGCTTTCGTTGAGTAGGAGGGATTATTGAATAACAGGCAATTGAATGAAGCCTACTTTTTCTTCTTTAGAGAAATCATAGTCTAAATAATCTTCGATAACATTATAGACCGTATCTCGTTCTATGGGGTGGCGACCTACTGCTTTTATCATTTCAACCAATTGTTGGGTAGATAGGCTAGGAGATTGTTCTTCTGAACCTGCCATAGAGTAAATTTTGGTAGTATCATCTATCGTTCCATCCATATCATTGACACCATAAGCCATCGAAAGCTGAGCGGTAGTACGACCTATCATCGGCCAGTAAGCTTTGATGTGATCGAAATTATCCATGTAGATTCGAGCAATCGCATAATTCTTTAGGTCTTCGATAGAAGAAGTTTCTTCTAAGTGAGACATATCATTATTTTGATTGCGGAATTTGAGAGGGATGAATGTTTGGAATCCACCTGTTTTGTCTTGCAGTTTTCGTAATCGCTCCATGTGGTCAACTCGGTGGGCGTACGTTTCAATATGCCCATACAACATAGTTGCATTACTACGTTTGCCTAGTTCATGCAGAATCTCATGAATACGCAGCCATTGTGTCGAATCGCATTTCCCTTTAGCAATCTTCTCGCGTGTCTCTTCATCAAAGATCTCTGCACCTCCTCCAGGCATAGAATCTAGTCCAGCCTCTACCATAGCTTTCATACCATCTTCATAGCTAATTTTAGCTTTTTTGAAAATGTAATGGTATTCGACTGGAGTCAAAGCTTTGACGTGCAAGTCAGGACGATGAGCTTTGATCGCTTTGTAGAGTTCTATGTAAAAATTAAAATCGTATTGAGGCAAAACACCACCAACAATATGGACTTCTGTTACAGGTTGATTATCATATTTTTTGATGATATTCATGATATCGTCATGGGTGTATTCCCAGCCTTCAGAGCGTTTTTTGATAAGACGAGAATACGAACAAAAATTACAAGTATAGATACAAACATTGGTTGGTTCTACATGAAAATTGCGATTGAAATAAGTCTTGTCACCATGACGTCTTTCGCGTACAAAATTCGCTAATGTTCCAACATACCCTAAAGAGGCATGCTCATATAAATAGAGTCCTTCTTCTGGTGTAATTCGCTCTTGATTGACTACTTTCTGAGCAATTTTTTTTAGATTATCCTCCAACTTAGGATCTTCCAACAATACATTTATATTTTTGTCCATAGCTTTTGTTTATTTGTGCTTACAACAAATGTACAAATATTTTAGTTTTCAAAAACCATAATTCTTTTAAAACTTTCAGAAAAAAATGAAAGTTAAATAGGGCTTATGATGAATAGAGCTGTATAGACATAAAAATATCTTTCCTTGATATACAAATTTATTGATCATAATCGCTAACAATAATAACTAATTTCTTATGTTTCCATTCCGTTCAGAAACGCTTAAAAGTCCTCAATTTATATTGGTATTAGTCAATAATCTATTATTACCAATAGGAATGTTGTTATTTGGCTGGAGTTTTTTTGCTACCTTATTTTTATATTGGTTAGAACCCTTGGCTGCTCTTGTCGTTTTGTTGTATTTGGATATTTTCATTCCCAAAAAGTATGACTTGCCCACTCGCCAAAAGCAACAGCAGAAAAAGCGTTTGTTATTATTGGGAGGCTATGTAGGCGTAGTCAGTTTTATAACACTCCTCATCATTATTCATATTTCTAATATCCCAGGGTGGGAGATTACGACTAACTTAGGAACTACCTTAGCACACCTACCTTTTCAGATGTGGGAAGATAGTTTGGTTTTGCTGACATTGTTGTTTCTATCTATGTTTTTATTACCTATTTTTTTGTTAGAAAAACAAGGAGTCATTCCTCAAAAAGATAGATTGCCTTTACCTTCACAGTTACTTATTTATCCACTTCAGTTTTTACTCAACTACTTGTGGATAGTTCTTCTATTGGTGTGTTACACACTATTGACGACTAATGGTGTGGCACTCATTTTTATACTCACCACTTTTAAGTTGGTCTCTGATGGACTGATTTACCTTAAGTTAGATTTTGAGCACTTTTAGTTAGGAGCCAATTCTTTCGCTATGGTCACAAATTCATGCAACATCATAGCAGTGGCTCCCCATACTACTTTGTTGGCTACATCAAAGTAAGGAACATCCTTTAGTTTCAAACCACTAGAGGTTTCAATATGCGTTATTTTGATGGTATCGTCTGCTAGTAAATCAGTTATTTTTACTTCAATGACTTCATCTACTTCGTCTTCTTGAATATTATATACAGGAGGAGTACTCATATAACCAATATAGGGATAAACCAAATATTTGCTCACCGGAATATACAAGGGGGATAATGCTCCTACTACACTAATCAGAGAAGCATCTATGCCAAACTCTTCTTCTGTCTCTCGTAGAGCGGTGGCCTCAAAAGACGGATCGCTAGATTCGGCTCCTCCTCCTGGAAAACTAATCTGACGACTATGAGGATAGGGAGTTTCGGGGCGTTGCATGAGTGTTGTATACCAAACTCCATCTTTCTGGAAAAGAAGCAACATAACAGCCGCTTTTTTTGCATCAGTAATTGCTTCTTCAGGAGCAGAGGCTCTACCGTTTTTATGCATTGTTTTACTTAGCATTTTGGATTGTGCTTCCATCCCTGGTAAGGGCTGTTCCAATCTTTCTTTGAGTTGAGTTATCCAGTTCATGTTGTTTGTTGTTTAGATATAATACAAATGTATTAAAATTAAGTTGAAACAGCATGAAGAGACTTTTTAAACCACTTCAAGGATTAAAAAATAGCTAAACTTCAGTCAGCTTAATTTTTATATTTTGTTGTATCTTGTCATAATATTATACCAAATAAAAAAAGACCTAAAATGAGGCTGATACCAATACTAAGATTGATTTCAATGAGCATTTTTATGACTATTTCAAGCCTAGTCTTTGCTCAGCATCCTGCGGATACTTTTCCTATTGTATCGCTTTGCAATATGGATTTGAACAGAACGGCAACTAAGCTATCTATAACGGAATTGAATACGGTTTCACCTGCTGTGACAGGATATAAATGGAATAGTAGTGATGCGACTACATTGTTGTGGCGACCACAGGGAATTACAGGAGTAGATGTAGGTTGTAAAGAATTTTCTGTTGTTTCTTGGTACGGACGTAATATTAATAATAGTGCTCCTTGTACTGCCTTCAATAATGATTATAGAAATAGAGGTTCTAGAGTATCCTTTGTAGATGTCAGTGATATGGATAGCATTCGTTATCGTCATGTACTATTGGTAGACGAAAACTACAATACTTTTTATGATATGCACGCAGGAGGATTGGTTATTATTAATGATACTCTTTATGTACCCGATTCGAGAGGCAGTATTGATGCCATGTATGCTTTTCCATTAGATGGTATCAAGGAAGTGCCTACCAGTCAATTATCAAATTTCTATAACTATCGGTATATATTGACCAAAGCTATTAGTCCAACAGATGACATGCCTTTTAATCCTTCCTTTATCTCTTACGATTGGGATGAACAAAAACTAGTAGCAGGTAGTTTTCAGAATTGCCCTTCAGATAACTGTACCACTCCTCAAAACAATAGAATGCTCTGGTTTACACCCGGAAATGTAGACCGTACTACTCCTTTTTATGATGGTCTTTTTGGGAAGATGCAAGGAATGGGTACGGCCAATAATGTAGATGACCCTACCAAAAAAGATGTATGGGTATCCACTAGTTATGGATCTGGCAATAATAGTAGATTGTATGCTTTTACGTACGATTTTGGGATTAATACAGTTCAGAGTCAATCTATCAACTTAGCTCAAAATTATGCTTATTTTTCATTACCCCCAGGGCTCGAGGACATTCACATGAGTTCTTCTAATGATACCATATGGACCTTAACAGAATTTTCTCCCAACCATCCTGCTTGCACAGGTTCCTCCAATGAGCGATATGTCTTTGGTTTACTAAGGAATGATATTCGTCCACCAAGTGCTTGTGGAGATACTGTCACGCTGACACAGTCGAACGAAAGCGACACGATTATTTGTACACCTACTACGTTAGCTTATACTGCTGCTACTGATTATGTAGCTTTCGCCAATTTTGAAAAAAACAATTCTAATTGGATACAACTAGACAATCTAAGTGACACACTCACTAATGCAAATCGCTCTGCTTTTATGTGGCTCAAACAAACGACTCCTGTAGTCAGTGAATCACAGATGCTGTTTGCTATCAATACTGCTACTGGAGGTAATATTTGTAACCTACAAGTTGGAACTAATCAAAAAGTGGGCGTTTTTGATGGGAGCAATTCTACCTACGGAACAACTACTATTACAGATGGTCAATGGCACCATGTCGGATATACTTACGATGAGGGTACCAATGAAACTAAAATATATATTGATGGAGTACAAGAAGCTGTTTTTGTCAATGCTCAATCCGTCACCAATACAGCACTGATCTCAATAGGACAAGAGTTTGATGGAGGTCTTTCGAAAGGAAATTATTTGGAAGGTAAAATGACAGAAGTTACCATTTGGAATGAGGTATTGAGTAGTACTGATATTGCCTTATTGAAATCTAAAGCAGTCGATGGTACACATCCCAAAAGAGCTCATCTCATGGGGTATTATCCAATGCACAGGGCGTGTGGAGATAATTTGACTGTAGTGGAAGATATTTCGGGGAACCAATTTCATGGCAATGCCTTTGGGACAATAGGTAAAAATGGGGTCAATGTTCAATCGTTGGAGAGATTAGAGCAAATTCCTAATTTTAATAGTGCAGAACACTTTAGTATTGATTGGCAATTCAATGGGATTTCTATTTCTTCGTCAGCTCTTCTGACACTTGTTACGGATCTGAATACTACTGGTAATTATGGGGTATCGTTTACTAGAGCTCCTTTTGTGATAAGTGATAACTGGGACATTATGATTCAGTATACACTAACTACAGATATACAAACAGCGTGCAACAGTTATGTATGGATAGATGGGAATACCTATACGAATAGCAATAATACAGCAATGGACACATTGACAAATGTATTGGGGTGTGACAGTATCGTAACATTGGATTTGACAATATATAATAGTACAAGTAGTACAGATATACAAACAGCGTGCAATAGTTATGTATGGATAGATGGGAATACCTATACGAATAGCAATAATACAGCAATGG
>CAYOJF010000081.1:11237-23924 GCA_964404215.1 uncultured Aureispira sp.
ACACATTGACAAATGTATTGGGGTGTGACAGTATCGTAACATTGGATTTGACCATAACGGCTATTGATACTACAATTACTTTGGTAGGAACTACCATTCATGCTAATCAAAATAATGCTACTTATCAATGGTTAGATTGTAGCAATAATAATCCTATCGTGGGAGCTACTAATCCATCTTATACGGCTGTTAATAATGGACAATATGCAGTAGTTATTAGTCAGAATGGTTGTACCGCAACTTCTAGTTGTATTGCAGTCAATGTTCTGAGTAGTATTTCTCTTTTACCTAATCAGATAGAGGTAACTGTATTTCCTAATCCTACAGATCATGGCGTAACAGTTAGGTTCAAAGATCCGCTAGAGGAAGTAGAAATTAATGTTATAGATATAACTACTAAATTGATTAGTAGCTCAAAGTATCAAAATCAACAACAATTATATCTTGAACTGCCAGAAATAGGAGGGGTATATGTTTTAGAAATATCAACAGGACAGCAAGTGTATCATACCAAAGTCATCAAGCAATAGTATTGGTCACTTATAGTAGTATCATTCATATAGCCTTACTCGAAACGATAGTTTTGGGTAAGGCTATTTTTATATCCATTTACCTCATTTAGGAGCAGTTTTAATCACTTTTGTTCATCAAATAGACTCGAAATATGATTTTTTGTTTAACCTGATTTATTTTTTTGTTTAACAAAAAGTGCGTTTTAAACTTGTAATAACGCTAAAATGACGGGTTTTAGACGTTTTGTTTAAGTTTTTGTCACTTTTTTTTACTTTTTGTTAAACAAAAGTTCACAAAAGTGAAATTGGGTGCATCTAGTGTCAGTTTTATCTAACTAGTTAGGAGCTTTTTGTTTTATGTCGACTTAACAAACAGCTATTTTTTACATCAGATGAATTCATTGTTATTTTAACATTTAAACAAACAATCATGAAAAAAATATTATTTGCATTATTTGCAATATGCTTTTTCGCTAGTTCGATATTTGCGTCGAGTCACAGGGAGGCACCATTAATTGCCAATGATCCTCTAGCGGATAACACCGATTTGTATGTATTTAGGAGTCCAGATGACACTAATACGGTTACGATTATAGCGAACTATATTCCGACTGAGTTCCCTTCTGGAGGACCTAATTATCATACATTTGGTACCAATGTTCGATATGAAGTACATATTGACAATGATATTGCGACAGCAGGAGATGATATTATCTATCGATTTACTTTTTCGCAGACCAATGAAGATCCAACTACTTTCTTTAATATAAGATTGGGGCAACAAAACCTCAAGACTACTTATACGATGGAAAAAAGTACAGATGGTGGTGCTACTTTTACCGCTGTTATTACGAATGGAGTTGTTCCTCCCAATAATATTGGAGATCGCTCTATTAATGATCCAGTAGTAGGTTTAGGAACAACTTATTCTACTTTGTTCAATAATGCAATTACATCAGCTTCTTCTGGCGAAACTGTATTTTGTGGACCAGTAGATGATCCATTCTTTGTTGATCTAGGTGGTATTTTTGATTTAGGAGATGCTCCCAGACAAAACAATAATGGTATTGTTAGAGACGGACTCGCTAAATTCAATGTACACACCATTGCTATCAAAGTACCTATTGCATCGCTACAAAAAACAGGCCTAAGTGTTACTAGTGCTACTAGTATCTTAGACAGTGATTTTGTAATCGGTGTTTGGGCATCTGCTAGCCGTCAAGCGACTAGTGTTATCAATACACCTACTGTTAATAATCCTAATCCAGGTACTACCAATAGTGGAGCATGGATTCAAGTATCTCGTATTGGGATGCCACTGACTAATGAGGCGGTTATTCCTGTAGGAATGAAAGATTACTGGAATGCATTGACTCCTCATCAAGAGTTGGCAGATACTATGATGGACGAGTATTTCTACAATCCAGAATTAGCACTATACATGGACGATGCTTTATTTGGTGGAGCAGTACCTGCTTTTGCGGGTTTGAGAATCCAAAAAAACTCGCTAGGTAGCTATAATTTTGGAAATGGAAATGATGGACTATTTGGACTAAAAGGTAACCCAGCACTAGCGGGTACAGCACTAGATGATGCTGTTTTTGGGACATTATTATTGCCAGGAGCTGGCAAGCCACGTTCCGTAGATTTATGGCCTATATTCCATACAGGAGTACCTAATCTAGAGCCTTACCAATTGGCAACAGGAAAAGCAGGTAATCCATTAGCAACAGGAAAACCATTTATCAATAATTTCTTACCAAATGGTGGTGATATGATACGTCTTAATATGGCTGTTCCTGTTACTCCAAGAACTTCTCCTGATTTCAATTCGCTTGGATTGGTACAGGCAGCAGTATTGGGATTGACTGATCCTAGATTTAATCAGAATACTAACCTTCAAAATATCCCTAATATGGATGGTTTTCCAAACGGAAGAAGATTGGAAGATGATGTGACTAGAATTGAGTTGCAGGCTGTATCAGGAGTAGTTTTGGCTGCTGTTGGTCTATGGTATGACGATTATAGTGCCGCTTCTCCTTCTCCAGTAACTAATTTATTACTTAATGTACTGAATTATTCTACTGGTGTCGAAGAAAACGATACTACATTCAGAACCACTTTCCCTTATGTTCAAGAGCCATGGGTTGGCAAATAGTGAATTGATTATTACTGAAACGATAGGCTTATATAATAGCAATCCGTTTCTATGATTAATTCCTAATATTTAATTTATAATAATTTATAATATGAAACAGATAATAAAAATAATTTTGTTTTTGCTACCCATGACATCGATATTTGCATCGAGCCACAGGGAAGCCCCATTGATTGCTAACGATCCGTTGGCAGATAATACCGATCTATATGCTTTTAGGAGTCCTGATGATCCCAATAGCGTGACTATTATTGCCAATTACATTCCATTACAAATTCCTCATGCAGGGCCTAATTTTTATAGTTTTGGTGAGGATGTTCGTTATGAAGTACATATTGATAATGATGTTACGACAGCAGGAGATGATATCATTTATCGTTTTACTTTCTCCAAAACGAATGAGGACCCGACTACTTTCTTTAATATTAGATTAGGACAGGAAAACCTCAAAACCACTTATACACTAGAAAAAAGTGTTGATGGTGGCGTTACTTTCGCTGTTATCGTAACGAATGGAGTTGTTCCTCCTCCAAATATTGGAGAGCGTTCTATTGCAGGAGCAGCAGGATTGGATACTAGTTATATTGATTTATTCAATAATGCTATTACAAGAGCTTCTACAGGAGAGCAAGTATTTTGTGGACCTACAGATGATCCATTCTTTGTAGATTTGGCAGGTATTTTTGACCTAGGAGATGCACCTAGACAAAATGGAACACCTGTAGATGCACTGAAGTGTCTGAATGTACATACGATTGCGATACAGGTTCCGATTAATTTGCTACAGAAAAACAATCTATCAGTTAGTTCTGCTACAGATATATTGGATGGAGATTTTGTAATTGGTGTTTGGGCATCTGCTAGTCGTCAAGCAACTAGTGTACTCAATGCATCTACTCCAAATAACCCTAATATTGGTGCTACCAATAGTGGTAACTGGATACAAGTATCTCGTCTAGGGATGCCATTGACCAATGAGGCAGTTATTCCTATCGGAATGAAAGATTATTGGAACCAATTGACACCATACGATGAATTAGCAGATACATTGATGGATGAGTATTTTTACAATCCAGAGCTGGCGTTGTATATGGATGATTCTTTATTTGGTGGAGCAGTACCTGCTTTTGCACCATTGAGAGTACAGCACAATTCTTTAGCTCAAATATTCGGAACTGGATTTGATTTTGGTAATGGAAATGATGGTTTGTTTGGTCTAAAAGGTAATCCTGCTGTTGCAGGGACTGCATTGGATGATGCTGTTTTTGGTACATTATTATTGCCAGGAGCTGGCAAGCCACGTTCGGTGGATTTATGGCCTATATTCCATACAGGAGTACCTAACCTAGAGCCTTATCAATTGGCGACAGGCAAAACAGGTGGAAATCCATTAACTACTGGTAAACCATTCATTAACAACTTTTTGCCGAACGGTGGTGATATGTTACGTCTAAATATGGCGGTACCAGCAACACCTAGAACATCGGCAGACTTTAGTTCTTTGGGCTTAGTACAAGCAGCAGTATTAGGATTGACTGATCCTAGATTCAACCAAAATACTACTATACAGAACATTCCTAATATGGATGGTTTTCCTAATGGTAGAAGATTGGAAGATGATGTGACTCGTATTGAGTTGCAAGCAGTGTCAGGAGTAGTTTTAGCAGCTATTGGTCTATGGTATGATGATTATGATACCACTACTGCCAATCCAGTTACTACAGATTTACTAGATGTATTGACTTATAGTACTGGTATTGAAGCTAATGATACTACTTTCAGAACAGCATTTCCTTATGTACAAACACCATGGTCTGGTACAGGAAACTGTCTAGGTAAGCCTTATGCTTATACGCAGCCTGCTATTTTACCAGGTTCTGTATTGGGTATTGCGACTTACAACCAGTCAGCGGTAAAAGCAAGTGCTTATCCAAATCCTACAGCAGATGCTACGGTTATCTCTTTTGAAATTGATCGACCTTCAGAGGTGGCTATTCAAATCATGACATTGGATGCTAAACTAGTCTCTAGTACGGTTTCTAATACTTATGGTACTAAAGGTGAATATACAGTACCTATGAATATGGAGGCTTTGGCAGCAGGTGTTTATGTTGCTAAAATCAGTATTACCAACGAAACGGGTAAAAGTGTAAAAGCACTGAAACTGATTAAAAAATAATTTCTAAATAACATTTAATCAAATAGTGGTGCGAGTAGAATAGCATGTCTAAGATGCTCGCACCCTATTTTCCTAATATCTTTAATTCTATGAAAACGATTTATCCCATCTTATTTTTCTTTATAGTTCTATTGAGTAGCTGTTCAGAAAACAATAATTCATCTACAGGAGTAACCCCCAACCCTAAAGCTAATTTTGAACTAAAAGAATTACTTGGTAGAGGAGAAGGACTTTCGCAAGAAGAATACAAAAAAATAGAAAACAAATATAATCGCCTCAAAACACAATATCAAAATGGAGAATCTAGATATGAGTCGCTACTGAAGTTAGCCGAGATTTATATCTACGAAGCACGAGTGACAGGAGAGCACCCTTATTATTATACTGCGGCACTCAATACTCTAGAGGAAGTGATTACGAATAAAGCTGCACTGACAAAAGATCAACAATTTACGGCTACTTTCTATAAAGCAACGGTACAGCTTTCGCAACATAACTTTGGGCAAGCACTAGAAACTGGGCAAAAAGCATTGGCTATCAATGATATGAATGCAGGTATCTATGGGGTATTGGTCGATGCTAATGTAGAAATAGGCAACTATGAAGAAGCGGTGAAAATGTGTCAAAAAATGATGTCGCTTCGCCCTGATTTACGTTCTTATTCTAGAACTTCTTATCTACGAGAAATCTATGGTGATCTCACAGGGAGCAAAAAAGCAATGGCTAGAGCCATTACAGCTGGGGCTCCTTATTCGGAATATAAATGTTGGGCCATTGTAACGATGGGTAAAATATACGAAGCGGAAGGTAAATTGGATAGTGCGGCTATGTGTTATGAAATGGCTACGACTGAAAGAAAAAATTATCCATTTGGTATAGCAGGGAAAGCTAGAATAGCGGCTAAAAAAGGTGAGCTAGATATAGCAGAAAAAACATATAATGAGGCCATCGCCATTGTACCTGAAATTGGGTTTAATATAGAACTAGCAGGACTGAAAAAACAACAGGGAGCAACAGCAGATGTCGATAAAATGGTAGGAGAAATAGAGGAAATGTTTAAAGAGGATATTGAGTCAGGACATAATATGAATCTAGAATTTGCTTCATTTTTGATGACATTCAAAGATGACTACCAAACAGCATTAGAGTATGGACTCAATGAATATAAACTACGTCCTAATAATATAGATGTTAATAAGCTATTAGCTTTTGCTTATTATGGATTGGATGATATAGAAAATGCAGATAAACATGTTAATATTGCTTTAGCAACGTCTAAAAAAGATGCGGCTCTTATCTGTGTCAATGGTCTGATTAAACAAGACAAACAAAAAATACAAGAAGCGTTTGATTTGAATCCTTATCAAGAGCATATATTTGTCGATAAGGCTAAGGATTATCTGAAGTCTTAGAGAAAAAGTATATCATAATCGTATCCTAAATACCAAAAGAGTCCTTTCAATTTATGAAAGGACTCTTTTGGTATTTAGGATACGAATCTAACTTAGATTACTTACCTTTTTTGCTACTTAGATAAGCGACTACTTGTCCCATAATTGTCCGACTTTCTTCCGAGAAAAGTTGTGTATGCAGACGATCCAAATCATCCTCAAAGTTAGCCATCATACTAGTAGCTAAGCCCCCTTTGAGAGCTGCTTTTGTTTGTTGAAATGCTTGTGGGGGCAATTTTAGGTATTGGTGCATCTTTTTTTCTGCCCGAGACAATACATCTTCCATAGGCACTAGCTCATCTATCAGACCATATTCCAATGCTTCTGAACCAGACAACATCGTACCTTCTAGTAAAAATTGGTAAGCTCTACGTTTGCCAATCCAGAACGCATAGAGGTCAAGAATACTTTCCCGAGGAGCAATGCCTACAGCAATTTCGTTGAGTCCAATTTTGAATTTGTCACCTTCGGACATGACTCTATAGTCAGAACAACAAGCCCAAATACACCCTCCAGCAGGGCTGTGTCCAGTGATAGCAGTCACGATAGCCTTTGGAAAAGCAGTCATTTCAGCAGCTAATTTCAAAAAACATCCCCAAAAATGTTTGGTCGCATCAGAATCATAGTGATATACTTCTAATAAATCTACTCCTCCAGTAAAAAATGGTGCTGCCCCTGTCAAAATCAATCCCTGAATACTATCATCTGTCGCACTATCTTTCAATAGCTGTCTCAACTCATCTATCATTTGTTGATTAATAGGATTCGCTACACCTCTATTGAGTTGAATAATATTGTAGTTACCTTTAGAGATTATTTTTAATGTCTGCATTTTGTTATTGATTTTTAGTCGAAATTGACTTTTTCTACTTTTTTAGTTAGTGTACCTTCTTTACCGATTTTACCATCTTTACCATGTTCCCCATCTTCTCCATAGGCACAGTCGTCACACCCTGCACCCCTCAGTCCTTGTCCACCTACTCCTGGTTGTAGTTTGATGTCATAACTTAGTCCAGAAGCACTTGGGTCTAGGATAATGGTACAGTCGGCACCATCGCCACCATTACCACCATCGCCGCCTTTAGGTGGCTTGCCACCTCCTTTGAAGAATACTTTTCCCATAGAACCTTCACCTCCATAGCCACCTCTAGCATCTATGTCTAACTTACCTGTAAATTTACTATATTTAGTTTGATTGCCAATAGTCCATTTTGCCCAATAAGTATAACCAATTGTATTATCTGCTTTTATTTTCTTAACAGAGATAGTCATATCTTGTCCATCGGTAGCATCTCCTCCATCGGTACTTGGACGTTCATAAGAAGCTCCATTACGCCCTCTAGCATCAATTACTAAATTTCCATCTAATGGTTTAATTTCCATAGACAAAGTAGTGCTAGTGGTTCCTTTGTATTTGGGTTTGAATGTAAAAACAACTTGTCCATTATGTTGAGGTTCATAGGAATAGGATTTTTTTAAACCAATAGTAATACGCCTAGTATTGCTAGATTTTGGTTTATAAGCTGCTCCTAAGGCATTTATTTCAGCATAGCGTCCCACATTAGATTCTACCATAATATCTTGTGGATATAAATTTCCTCCTAGATTCTTACTTTTCATGATGGTACCATCTGCTAATGTAACAGTAATTCCTACTCTTCGAGTATCTTTAGGTCGAATAGTTCGGTCCAGTTTTTCAATAAGCGAAACCTCGATTTTGGTGACTACTTTATTTTCTAAGCTATATTTTGCTCTACGAATTTTTTCTTCTGCTAAGAACTTTTCTTCTTCTGCTTTTTTAGCTGCTCTGTCTTTTTCAAATTTATCAGAACGAACTTTTTTACCTTCTTTTTCGGCTGTTAAGTGCAGTTGTTCTACTTTTGCGATATAGCTATTCACTAGTTTGTATGGGATACTAGCACCATACAATTCTTGTATGAATAGCCCATTAGAAGTTCTTTTGTAGTTGATAATAGTATTGTTATGAAATATTAGGTTTCCATCACCACTCCCTGATGTGTATTTTTTTACTAGTGGGCTTTCTGAATATACAGGCAAAAAAGCTTGCTTCTTATCAAATGAAGTAGAGGCGTTTCCATAATAAATTGCTTCTACGGCACCGTCTGTATTCTTTTTGAAAAATAACTCTTGACTACCATCAGCAGCACAGATTTTTATCTGACTTGTACTGTATTTGTATCGAGTGTATTGTTTTGAAGTAAACGCTTCAGCTAGCTTGGCTTGATCTACATCAGCTATAGTTAGTTTCTCTAAGTCAGCAGTACCAGATTTACCAATGTTGTTGACTTTGTTCTTCATTTTTTCTAGAAAATTTTGTCCCTGTACAGGAGACTGAAGAAGCAACAAAATAATAATTCCAAATAATGTTTTCATTGTTATATATATATTGAGATGAAATAATATATTTTTACACCAAGTGCTTAAGCAAGACTAATTCATGTTTGGTCAAAAAACGAGAATAACCGACGGGGAGGTTTTTCTTGGTTAAGCTGGAATACATGACTCGATCTAGCTTGACGACCTCATAGCCTAAATGAGCAAAAATACGACGTACAATTCTATTTCGTCCGATATGTAATTCAATACCAACTACTTTTTTGTTATCGCTAGCATAAGCGACATCATCTACAGGGGCAGGCCCGTCTTCTAGTTGAAGCGTATTTCGGATTTGTTCCAAATCTTCCTCTGTTATTTTTTTATCTAAAGTAGCTTTGTAGACTTTTTTGACCTCATAACTTGGATGTGATAGTTTCTGTGCTAAATCTCCGTCATTAGTCAAAACGAGCAAACCAGTTGTGTTTCTATCTAGTCGTCCAACCGGGTAGACTCGCTCTTTTGTTTTCTCTTTGATAAATTCGGCTACTGTCCTGCGTCCTTTTTCATCTTTGAGCGTCGTAATGACATTTTTAGGTTTATTGAGTAGGATATAAACGGCTTCACGAACAGGTTTAATCGTTTTGCCTTGAAATTTGACAACATCACCTTTCAGGACTTTATGCCCCATCTCTAGGATAACTTTATCATTGACTGTTACTTCTCCTTGTTGGATATATTCGCTTGCTTTTCGTCTAGAGCAAACTCCTGAGTGAGCCAAGTATTTATTGAGTCGCATTTCATCTTCTACTGGAAGTTGAGCAGGCTTGTCTACCTTTTTATTGACCTTTTTGACAGGTTTATAATTATTGGTATTGGTATAACCACTCTTCTTTTGGGCGTTTTTATGACGTTTCTTTTTATTGTTAGAGAGTTTTGGATTTTTTTTGGAATGTCCTCTACCTCTTTCTTTATTATCCTCTTTCATTAGTGTAAATTTAGCTGGCTAAGATACGGCAAATTATCCAAAGTCATCTTTTTCGAGTACACCAATTCCAAATAAAGCAAAATCAAATTTGACGGGATCAGTAGGGTCGATTTTTCTGAGGTTATTGGTCAGTTCGAGTACCGTTCGCCAGTCTGTTTGTTTACGCTCTATTAGATTAAACCGACGAGCGATTCTATCTACATGTACATCTAGTGGCATCAATAGCTGACTCATTTGGATTTGATTCCAAAGTCCAAAGTCTACTCCTTGATTGTCTTTTCGAACCATCCAACGTAAGTACATACAGAGTCGTTTACAAGTGGATTTTCGTTTGGGAGTAGCTACATGCTTTCGAGTACGGTTAGGAGCATCTGGTAGAGAGAAAAAAAGCTCATTGAAACCAATTAATCCTTTTTCAATCGTTTCTTCTTGTGGACTTAGGTGCTGACTAAACGCCGTCTCTAGTGAGTGATTATTTTGGTAATACCACTGCAAAAACTCCAAAAAATATAAAGTATCCAAGGGCTGAAAGGTTCGGTGTTTGAACCCCAAAAACTTTTCTCTGTCCTTTTCTTCATGATTGACAATAAAATCATGTGGAGCATTGTCCATCAACTGTATCAATTTTCGCCCACTATTCATGATAGAAGTTCGCCTTCCCCAAGCCAACATGGCGACCCAAAAACCAATGATTTCAATATCCTGTAATTTGGTAAACTGGTGGGGGAGACTGATAGGATCATCTTTGATGAAGTCTTTTTGGTTGAACTCAGCCGCTTTTTCTTCCAGAAAGGCAGGTAGTGATGGATGCATAGTATTGTTTGTTGAGTTAATTAAAAATTAGTAATGGAATAATTAATAATTTCTCCTGTCGGAATGTTTAAGTGTAAGGTATTAATTGTAACTGTTAGCCTAATAGAGAGACTTAAAACAGAGTAAAATGATTCCTCGCCATTAATGTAAATGAAATCTACCAAACCAAAAAGAGTTTCTTATATTTACAAAAAAATATGACGATGGAAGAGCTAATCAATAACTATATTAAAGAGGTCAATATAAAGGAACTTTGGGGTAAATATGACCTCAACTGGAAGTTACATCCAGATGTCAACATTTTAGCGGGTGGTAATGGAATGGGAAAGAGTATGGTATTGAAGTGTTTAAGTTCAACAGGGGAGTATTTTTGTGGAGAAAGACCTAATGGGGAAGAGGAGACTTCCATGAGTAATGATGTGCTTATAGCAATAAGAGGTATTTCTATTCATTTTGGAGATTATCTATATTACAATATTGATGTTAATTGGGATAGTGGTTACTTTAGAGATGAAATTCCACTGCTGCACAATCCCAGCTATTTGAGAGATTTTTTGTATCTAAATCAATCGAATTCTCTTTTGCTATCTTCAGAGGCCGTACAAAAACTATCTGAAGGGAGAGTGAAAACACAGTTAGATTGGCAAATACATCAATTGCAAATACAATATAGAGATTACCAAATTAACTTAGCTAAAGAGAAAGATAGAATATTGGACGAAAATCCAGAAAATGCGATAGAGCAAATACAAGAATTGAGAAAACCGCATACTTTATTCATTAATATGCTTAATGAATTATTTGGGGAAACTCAAAAGCAAGTAGATGAAAAAGAGAACGAAGTGGCATTTCTCTTAGAGGAATCTAAAAAGATTAGTGCCTACGAGCTTTCTTCTGGAGAGAAACAAATTTTAGTTGTTTTACTCACAGTACTTATTCAAAACCAAAAGCCTACTATTTTCATCTTAGATGAACCAGAAGTTTCTCTACACATTGACTGGCAAAAGAAGTTAATAGGGTTTATTCGTCAATTGAACCCTAATGTACAGTTGATTGTAGCGACACATTCACCGGCTATTATTATGGATGGTTGGATGGATAAAGTATTCAATATTCAAGATTTGCTCACGCCTTCTAATGCCTAACTATGTTTTCATCTTTGACTAATAATATTTCTTCAGACTATCTAAAGGCTTTCAGTGCTATGTTGCCGAAGAAAAGTCCTCAGCGAGTACGAGTTTATGTAGAATCTGAGGATGATATTGCTTTTTGGAAGAGTGTATTACATCCTTATGAGCAGCCTAATGGAGTACAGTTTGAGATTGGGTTATCCTCAACTACTCTAGCTAAAGGTGAAAATGCAGTATTAGACAGAACTGGAGATTTATTGGAATTGCTAAGTGAGGGGATAGGGGAGTTTTTGTTATTAGCAGTCGACAGTGATTATGATTACTTATTGGAAGGGCATTATCTGAATAAAGAAAAGGCAGCTACAGCCACTGAAATCAATACTAATCCCTATATTTTGCAAACTTATACTTATGCTACAGAGAATTTACGCTGTTATGCAGGAAGTTTGCAGGCAGTTGTCACAACGAGTGTACTCAATGATGAACGGTTATTGGATTTTACATACTTTTTTACCGTTTATTCTAGGAGTGTATATTCACTTTTGTTGTGGAATTTGATGTTTTTTGCTAGGGGAGAAGAAGAGCTATTTCCAATGTCAGAGTTGTTGGAGATTGTACAACTTCCGAATGACATAAGAATCACCGATAGGTGTATAGTGGAGACACTCCAAGATCTAGACGAAAGAGTACAGGCGAAAGGAAAAGCACTACAAGAGCAATATAAAACGCACAAAGAAGGACTAGAAGCTTTTGCAGATAAAATGCAAGAAAAAGGCTTAGAACCACAAAGTGCTTATTTGTTTTTGCAAGGGCATACCTTATTGGAGAAAGTCGTTTTGATGTTGCTTCGTCCAATGACAAAAGAACTTACAAATCAGAAAATTGCCAACATAAAAGCTGCTTCTCAAAGCGGAAAGGAAGTTCAAGATAATTTGAATTATTATCGTAACAAATGCACCAAAATAGAAGAAGCATTAGCTCTGAATACTGCTTTTGAAAATTGCTATTTATTTGATAAAATAGAAATGGATATAGCGGCTATTTTTCCTAAGTACTAGCTCATGAATTTAGAGTAGTGAATAGTCAAACCCTAATCTTAGCAGTTTGAAAATTTCTTTATTC
>CAYOJF010000082.1:0-23501 GCA_964404215.1 uncultured Aureispira sp.
CAACGGTCTCGGCTAAACGGCGTAGCCAGCTTTTGCTGGCTATGAACGTTTTAGCGATTGTTGTGCACCGTGTTCTTTTTTTCTTTTATTAATTCCAAAAACGGTGATTCAAATTTTTTCATTCTCAAATATTTGGGATGATAAGTTCTTATTGAAATTGTTGGTAATTTTTCGTGCTTTAAAGTTACTAATTGATTTGTTTTCCAATTATCTTCTTTTCTAAATTCAATGCCGTCGTAAATGTTTTTCAGTCTAAAATCAAAATGGGGACCTGTGAAAAACACACAGATATCAGGCTTTAATATTTCAATTTCAGATAGCAATAAATCATCAAATTTTGATATTTCTTTTTCGTGACTTCCCTGAGGTCTTTTTGAATTTACATCATATTTATTGAGATTAGTCCAAGCAGAAGAATATTCCTCAATTTCTAAAGCTCTTTCTACTTTTCGAGTTACATTCCAAAATGGCGAAGAATAATACTTTTCCCCTAAATTAAACTCTTCGTAAACATTCATCAATCCCTCTATTTTAGATTGAATATCATACCAACCATTAGTTTCTTGTCCGATTATCAATAGCCGAATTTTACTGTTTCTATATCTTTCTCCTGGTGATGTTAAAAATGGTCCATGAAGGTTTTCTGTTTTGATTTTTTCAGCTATTTCATTAAAATCTGCTTGCCTATCTTGATATATTTTGATTAGTTCTTTTTTCATTCTTTTGGTATTTTTTTTATTCATGGTGCACAACGGGGCGGGGATAAGCCCCGTGTTAAAAAAAGAAGTGAGCTTGTTTTTTTGAGATGGGGTTTATTCCATGTTCTGTGCTGTGCGACCGCAGGGAGCGGAGTGCAGAGCATGGGGCTTGTCCCCGCCCCGTTCGTATGCAAGTCGACCGTAGGGAGGATTGCATACGAACGGTTTTGTGTATGAGCAGTAGCGGATTTAAAACGACTACTTTTCGGATAGCAAGATACTTAATTAAACACAAAAACGGTTCAAGTTCACACTTAAACCGCTATTGCTTATACACGTTGTTGTGTGCAGTTTTTATTCTTTAGAAATCAATTTTATTCGTTCATTTACTTTAGAAGCTGAAATAATAGCACCTTCCATATAACCACCAAATTCTGTTGCTGTTTCCGTTCCTGAGAAGAATAATTTATCATTCATATAACTATTTTGCAGCAAGGAATGTCCATTATTTTGATGTGGTCTAAGAATAGTTTGGTTTTCGCTCAACACAAATTTATCTGACCAAACCTTGTCAGAATAACTGCTGTAATTTAAAACTTTATTGCCAAGAAGTTCTGTTAGTTGTCGAATGACAAATTCTTTTCTGACTTCTTGAGAATAAGAAATCGCACCACCATTTAAAAATCCTGTGAAACCAAATTTATTTTCTTCCGCATTTGTATGGTCGTGCATTTCGCTAACAATACCAGAGTGACTAAACAACATTCCTGAATATCCATTATTCCGCCAAAAAGGGTTGTCGTATTCTAAAACGAACTTTATAGAACCTGCCATCCAAGTATGAACTGTGGGTAGAACTTTCGTAACTGAATTTGGCAGTTCGGGTGAAAATTGAATTTGTGAATCTACCAATTGTGGTGGTAAACATAATATAACTTTATCTGCTTGAATTTTTTGACCTTTAGAAGTTTTAACTTCCAACGCATTCCCAATGTCCGTAATCGCTTCAACTTTGGTGCTTAGTTTTATGTTTTCATTATCTAATTGAGTCGCCAATGCATCAATTAGTGCTTGCGTTCCGTCTGCTATTCTGTAGGATGGACTTTGAGATGCTGGCACAAAAAATTCTTGTGGTGGCTCGAATGATTTGGTTTGAAATAAAGATTTGCCTTTAGAAAACTGTTCATATTTCTGTAAGCCTAATTGATTTAAAAGATTAAGCATATTCTTATGCATATCTGAAAACCAAGTAGCACCTAATTCTAAAGGTGTTTCTAATGTTCCTTTTATAGTTTGAATGCGTCCACCAAGTCTTGGTGAGGCTTCTAAAATTTTTGCTTCTATATTTCTTTTTGTGAGCAAATAGGCTAAAGTTAGCCCACTTAAACCACCACCAACAATTAAAATACGCTCTTTCAATGCATTATTTTTTTAGTAAAAAGAAGCTCTATTTGACTTTCAAATAGAGCTTTTTTAAAAGTGATTATTAATTTCTTCCTGCCATTACACCGCCATCAATATCCCAAATGGCACCTGTAACCCAAGAGCTTTGGTCGGTTAGTAAAAAATGAATTGTTTTAGCAATATCATCTGGTCTTCCAACGCGTCCAATTGGGTGTAATTCGTTAAATCCTTGTAGTGTTTCTTCAATTTTATCTTCCTCGATAAAAGCACCATAAATTGGTGTAACTACTACAGCTGGCGAAACTGCATTCACTCTAATGTTGTGTTCTGCTAATTCCATTGCCAAGTGTTGTGTTAAACTATGTAAACCTGCTTTTGCCATTGAGTAGGCAGAAGATGGTGTTGCTTTTATAGCTTGTTTCGCCCACATTGAGCCTATGTTTACAATAGAGCCACCACCATTTTCTTTCATTAAATTAGAAACGGCTTGTGTTATAAAGAAGAATGCTTTATTGAAATTATGGTAGATATCATAATCTTTAGCTGTATGCTCTAAAAATGATTTTGGACTGAAATATCCTGCTGCGTTGACCAAGTATTTCACATTTGGTGCAATGGTTTTTAGGTCATTAATGAAATTTTGAATGGATTCAGAATCGAATAAGTCGATACCCATTGTTTTGACGTTACCAAGCTTTGATAACTCTTCCTTAGTTGTGTCTAGATTCTTGTTAGGTCGACCTAGTACGATGACTTCCATACCGTCTTTTAAAAGTAACTCAGCAGTTGCTTTTCCCATTCCTGTTGTACCACCAATGATTATTGCGGTTTCTTTTTTTGAATTTCCCATTTGTTATATATTTAAATTATTAATAATAAACAGACAGGTCTGTCTTTGTTTAAGTAAATTTTTTTAACTTATAATTTGATGACAAACTGATTTCATCTCTGAAATTGGCCAATCTTTTTGATGTAAGTGACTTTCGCTAACTCCTGCTTCATACAACAGATAAATTTTTCTAGCTAATGAATCTATGTTTTCTGCTTTCACATCTTCAAGGTTATTGATTACTAATTCCTTAATGAACTTGATGAAGTTAGTTTTTTGATTTTGTATTTCAATTCTTATGTTTTGATTTTCTTTAGGAATTTCTGCTACCGTTTTAATGCACCAACAGCCATTAAAATCTTGGTCTTTAAAAAAGAGTTGAAGAAAGTCGAACAAGGCTAGTATTTGTTCAGTTCCCTTTTTCTTTGAAGTAGTAAATTCTTTAATGTCGTTTAAAAACGTACTATTCTTAAATCGCAAGTAGGCAATACAAATATCTTCCTTTGATTTAAAATGGCTATATAATGTTGCTTTTGCAATACCTGCTTCAGAAATTATTTCATTTATTCCGGTAGAGTTATACCCATTTTTGTAGAACAGTTTTGATGCTGTTTCAATAATCCTCTGTTTTATTTCTGAATGCCTCACGGTGCAAATATAAAACAATTTTTTAAAATACAGACAAGTCTGTCTATAAAGGTGATTTTGTTCTCAAATTGCATACGAACGGTCTCGGCTAAACGCAGTATGGGCGCATAGCCCATATTGCCGTTTTAGCCATTGTTCGGCACAGTATTTATTCTATTTCTGAAATCAATGTTCCTTTATTAGTTTTAAAGAATTTTGAAAAATCTTCTCCTTCAAAATTATATTTCTCTTTCAAATTATTGAATTCAATATTTATTTCTACTGGTTCCTCTTCTTCAACTGTTTGCCAATCTTCTTTATTCTTTTTGTATTTTAACTTTTGTATCCTAAAGTTATTATAAAGAATTTTTTCTCCTTGTATAACCCTTCTCAAATTGTCAACCTGTACATACTTGTAGTTATGCCAATCTTCATTTGGGTCTTGAATTGAAAAAGATAAAGTTAAATTCTCTGTTTCCGATACTTTTCTTAAAATTACATTTGAAATTTTATCAAATTCTGAAATTATTTTGAAGACAGAACTAACTTCTCTTTTAAATATTGGACTACCTGCATTGTCATGTGATAGAGGATTTAAAATTACTTTTGAATATAGTGTAAAATCTTTTAGTCCTTCTGTCTCTACTCCAATTTTATTTAGATAATCAATCAATCTATCATAGTTTGTTTTAGTTTTTTCATTCTGTCTTATCACACCAGTTTCAGTTGGGGTAAATTTTAAATTCTCAGGTAATAACTCTTTTATTCTTTCCTCGATAGCTTTTCTCTGATAATTGGCACAAGCGGGGAAATCATTATTTTCGAAATGGTAATATGCTTTATTTAGATAATCATTTACGGAAACATCATATATCTTGCTATATTCTTTTTCGTCCTCACTCTTATTAGAATATACTTCTAAGAATTTCCAATTTTTCTTTTTCAAAAACTTTTGCGATAACTCATACCAATGTTTGTCGTGGGTTGTTAAAACTATATGAAAATCATTAAATCTTTCTTTTAATAATTTCAACAATGGAATCCTATTGCCTAAATCCATTCCAATAAACACATCATCCAAAATTAGTAGGCTTATCCCTTTTTTGTTTTCAGATAAATGTTCTCGTTGATACTTCTTAATGACCGATAAGTAGATACTTATTGCTAAGGCAACTAATCTTGCTTCATTTAAGAACAAACCATAATTTTTAACAACGAAGCCGTCTTTGAGAATTACATCTAAATAAAGTACTCCTGTAGTCCAAGTTTTGGAAGGTTTTAATTTTATAGAAAAACTGTTATCAAAGTAAACTAAAAATTCATTTATATCTTTTTCTAAGCTTTTTGATAACTCTCCAACTCCTTTATAAAAACTACTTGGTAAGGCGTTCTTTTTGTTACTCTCCCATTCATTTATTACGAGTTTATTTGTTTTGGGATTTCTCAACTTAGCAAGAGGCCCTTCAACAAAAAATCTGAAAAGATTATTCCTTCTATTATAGTCATACAAATAAATGGGGAGCAGATTTTTATATTCTAAAAGCCCTTTTAATCGTCTTGTATGAGTTATTGTATCAATATCTCCAGAATGCCCATTATCATCTAATGATAATATTTCATTATTACTTAGTAATAACTCAATTTTTGGAGTAAATTCGACACTATGCCTATTTTTAAACTTGGAGATTTGTAAAGATTTTTTCCTCTTGTCAGACGATTCGAAGAACAAGTCTAAAGCTTTACAAAAAGAACTTTTACCTGTTCCATTTTCTCCATAAATAAAAACATTTTTGCAGTCATCATTTAAACTGACTTTTTGTAATTCATAGAAAGACCTAAAGTATTCTATTGATATTTGTTTTATTCTTTTCAACTTGTTTTTGATTTCTATTTTTCATTATTGTCCCCGCATACACGCCGTGCCGACCGAATGGGAGGGATGGACGTTGTATGCATTGTTGTCGGTAGTTTTTATTTTTTCAACTCTTTTATTCTATCTTTTAAAGATTTCATGTCAGTTAAATCATTTCCTAATTCGACAGCTTTTTCGTAATAGGGCAGAATAATTTTAGGGAAACTATTTTTTTTGTGCTCATTTTCTTCTGCTTGCATTTTTTTATCACGTACCTCTCCAAATTTAGCTAATAGATTAACAGCCCTAATTATTTCATGTGGATTGTTTCTTTCTTTTACTTTATCAACTAAATTATGAAATTCAGTATCGCTCTTTTTTATATCATCCTTATTTTCATACCGAGTCAACTGGTCTTTAATTTCAATTGTTTCGATATTCTCAAAATACATATTTATATTTTGTCCAGCCCACATATCATATTCTTCTCTATACCAAATTCCTGAGTCATGCCATTCTCCATAAAATTGAACAGATTTTTCAATTTTAAACCCTTGCAATCCATTTTCAGAGCCTAAAATTATTGGTTGAACTGGATTTGGAAAAGAGCCTACTACTTGCTTATCTTCTTTATAAGAATCAAAACTATTGAGGTATAACTCTTTGAAAGTATCAAAGAAATCAATTACATTTTCAATCTTTGGATATAAAAAATCTTCAATATTCAATGAAGATAATCCAACACCATTAATTACAATTGAATCTGAATCATGTAATATGTATTCTTCTTCGCTCAAAGAGTATGCTGAATGAAAATATGTATTCCTGATTTCTTTGAAATGATTTTCTTCAAAAAAGCTAATCAAGGTTTGTTTATTTACATCATTAAGAAGTTCAAAAAGAAAATCTTGTTTCTCCCCAATTCCTAATAAGCGTTCATATTTTCTTGTTTTCCAGAATAGGTATGAAGAGCCTTTATACCCTAATTTAATTCTGCAAAGACTACCAATAATGTTATAAAAATCGTTATTCTCAAAAAATGTTGAATAGATTAGTGTACCAATTCTTGTCTTTTTCTTTCCTGTATTTGAATTGTACAGTTCTTTATAAAACTCAATTGCTTCAAACCATTCATGGAGGTTTGTAGTAAGTTTCTTTGTTCCCATTCCTCTGTAATTTATCAGAGTAAGAACAAACTCAAATTCGTTTGCGTTTTTTGCTTCTTCGAACAATTGATTCAGTTCAATATATTTTTCGCTCATTTCTTTATTTGGTTTTTGTTGTTCATTATTTCTTAGAAGAAATTTCATCAGAAAATTTAATTCGATTGCTTTTATGGAATTGTCTAAATGAGCACAATTTTCTGGAACTTCGGTTTTTGCAGGACATAAGTTTTTGTGCCAAATAAATGTTTCCTGTGTAATTTCTCCTTTTCTACTTAAAGAGATTAACTCAAACAGATTTTTTCCATTTGACCAGTTTTCTTTATCATTTGAGTAGAAGTATTTTGTCATTTTTTTTAATTACCGACCACGCAAGGGACAAAAGCCAAGCTTCTCAATATAACAAAATCACAGATTTTGTTAGTAAATTTTCACGAAAACTGACAAAATCTGTGATTTTGTGGGGTGAGAGAAAATGACACCTTTTTACCCCTGCAAATGGTGAGGATGGCGATATATACATTGTTAGGCACCGTTATTTTTCTTTCAGTTTTACTTCATGTACAAGTCTTTTTGAACCTCTAATTTCATAAGGACCTGTTGTGCTAATATCAATAATTTTGAACTGTGAATTAGGTAAGAAAACATGCTCTCTTCCATCACAATATTGTTCCATGAAACCATGAATGGGTCTAGCTGAATAGTAGTATTCAATTTCTAAAAATATAAGTTCTTCATTTAAATGAAGATTAGCGTCTTCTTCTACAAAATTTTGCCCCTTACCCTTTTCTAAAGTTGTAGACATGAATCCAGAATTTGTATATGTATTGGAATTTTTGAATTGTTTGTTAAATTCAAATAATGGAAGTTTTAACCCTCTATATAAAATTCCTGCTTTTTTTGATTTTATTTTTTTTTGCTTTTTTAGAATTTTAGAAAAGAGATAGCAATATTCTTTAGCCCTTTTCTTCATTTCTGAATTCATTTTTTTTCCTCTTAAAAAACCATTTGCATGAGTAGAAGCTCCTTCTATATAATTTTTAAAAACAACTTGTTCATAAGAATTTAGTCTATTTGTAAATAGATTATATTTTTTAAATTTTTTGTTTTCTACGTTCCAATCGTAATCTTTTTTCAGATGGGTATGGACATATTTTTTTAATCTATTTTTGTAAAAAAACATTCTAGTAAAGTTTTTAGGATAAAAAAAAACAGATTTATCAATTATGGGTTTGCTTTTGGGGCAACAAATTTGGATGCTTCCTCATTTATAAATGTGTCAGGTGTCCAACCTTTTAAAAGTTTGTCTAGTAGGAAGGTGTCTCCAGCACTTACCCCAAGTCCGCTAAGGGTACCAATTCCACCTGCTCCAAGAATATCAATTAACAAACCAGTGGCTGTAAAGAAAACCCATCTAAAACTTTTTGCAGGCATTTTGTCAACCCATGTTTCTTTTGAAACAGCTTTATAATATTCAGCGATTAATTTTTTATCTTGATCAACTCCTTTGAGCCAAGTTTTAAATTGATCTGCTTTTTCTAAAATTTTTAAAAATTCAGAAAGGGACTTTTCTCCATTATTAATAACATTACTGATGGAACGACCTTCTGTAAATACCAATTCTGAAAAACCATTAATTTGATGTGTATTAGCTGTTGTTTTTTTGATTATATGGTTGAATTTTTCTTCAATTAATCTTGTGGTTAGGGGATTTGTAGCTAAATCACTATTAAATTTACTAGCTAACATTGTATCCTCTCTAACATGAATCAAGTATTGAATCATTGAGTTAACTGTAAATTTACTCGACGATTTAGATTGATTTATTTGGTCGAGATTAAGATTGGTTTCAAGTATAAAGCCATTATTTTTTTCATGAATTAAAACTTCTATTGTTTCTGGAGGGATAACAATAGCAGAATTAAAAATATTTACAGCTTGAGATATAGCTCTTTTAAGGTAAACTTTATCTTGAATATCTTGATTAATGAATTGGAGTAAATTAGAATCAAATATGAATGTAGATGAATTGTCAGCAATCTTAGTGACTACTTTCCTACTATAAGAACTATTTTTTGTTTCATTATTAATAACTCTTTCCAAACGTTCATAGACAGTTTTATCTTTTGATTTTACTAGACATACTCGTTGCCAAGTTAAATTAGGAATAACAACGTTATTTGATTTAACAGAGCTATTTTGAAGGCTAAGCAAGTCTTTTTCAATAAGGATGTTTATTTTTTGAGAAGACATTAATTCGATGAATGAATCTAACTCTTTGAGATCAATTAGTTTTTTAAAAAAGTAAGGGGAACAGACAAGATTTACTTTTTCATAAAAGAGTAAAGACTCAGCTAGTTGTCCTAATATATTAGGGATATTATTTTTGGAAGTTAATGTTATCTCTTTAAACATGAATAGAATCTAGATTTAGGAAGAAAATTGAATACTTAAACTAAACACTTATTCTCTTAAAAAAATTCCAAAATTTTTAAATGGTGCCTAACGGGGCGGGGATAAGCCCCGTGTTAAAAAAAGAAGTGAGTTTGTTTTTTTGAGATGGGGCTTATCCCCGCCCCGTTCGTATGCAAGTCGACCGTAGGGAGGATTGCATACGAACAACTGTATATACACAATATACAAAAAATAGCAATAATATTCATCAAAATATTTCGATAACCAGCTATATTAGTAGATATTAGCAATAGGTGTGGATAACCAGCCATTTTTTAGTTATTATCTCTGATTTAATGAAATTACTAGACGAATTTATACAACTTCTCGATATTAAACGTTACGCTAGAAATACGATTAAAAGTTATAAAACAGCATTACTACAGTTTTTTACTCAATTATCAATTCCTGTAGGAAGGGTAGAGTCTAGAGATGTACAAGCTTATATTTACAGGAAAACAACCGAAGGTATTTCCTTCTCTTCACAAAAACAAATAGTAGGTGCAATTAAGCTTTTCTATAAAGAAATGTATAATAGGAATCTACAGATAGATTATTTATATCCTGATAGGCGAGAACACAAATTGCCTGTAGTACTTTCTCAGGAAGAGGTACGTTCTTTGTTGAACACGATTCAAAACAAAAAACACAAGGCGATTATCAGTTGTTTGTACAGTGCTGGATTGCGTATTAGTGAATTAATTCAATTAAAATCTCAAGATATAGATTCTAGTAGGATGATTATTAACATTAAAGGGGCTAAAGGTTATAAAGACCGCGAGGTAATGCTTTCAGAGAAATTGTTAGTATTGCTCAGAGGATATTATAAAGATTATCAGCCCAAACAATGGCTATTTGAAGGAAAACAAAATAAGACTTATTCTGCTACTAGTATTCGCAATGTATTTAAAAAGGCACTAAAACAAGCTGGAATAACTAAAAAGGCAACAGTTCATTCTCTTAGACATAGTTTCGCTACTCATCTTTTATAAAATGGAACTGATATTCGATATATACAGGTCCTTCTGGGACATAATTCTATTAAAACAACCCAACGATACACTCATCTACTAACTACTAGTAAAACAATTATTAAAAGCCCATTAGATAGGCTCTAAAATTTATTAACAGATCAAGATTATTCTTTCTCCTTCATCCGTCTTTTCTGAAACATACCCAACAGCAATCCTAACATCATCATGATACAGCCCACCCAAACGAGATTGATCCCAGGGAAGATAATGGCTTGTACGACCACATAATCACTCTTAGGAGTGGTGTCTTTGACTTGGAAGACCGTTTTGCCAGTTTCGGGAACGACACTAAGTAAGCGTACTGATAGACCTAATTTGGGTAGTTCTACAGGAACATTGAATTGTTGTCTATTTCGGATGTAGTAGAGTGTCTTGATAGGGACGACTTCATTGGTCGAAATAGAATGTATCTCTAGCTTGGCACTTAGCGGAATATCCCCTTGTTCGTAGGTATATTTTTCGCTGTCAGTAGGGATGGTATTATCATTGGCAGTATAGATGATATAGTTTCTACTGGTGTAGAAGGTATCGCCAATACTCAGATGTTTGGCTTGCCAAGTAGAGGTATCTTTTTTAGCCTCTTCGGCAGGGTCTACGAATGCCCAGTTAGGGACTGCCAGTGTAAATACATCTCTATGCAAATAATGTTTGGTATCAGGGTTGGCCGCAGAGAATTTGCGAGTGCCATTTGGGAGCGAATCAAACAAGACATTAGGCTGTGTAATGAAGCGATCAATAATCTGTCCAGTAGAGTCTTTTCTAAGGAAAGACAATTCAAAATTTTCGGCATTGCCTTCTATCCATTTTTTGGTGTACTTGACCGAAAAACCGTCCGTTAGTTCTACTGTTTGTCCTAGAGGAACGAGTACATTTTTGTTCGTCTGTTTATTAAGTCCTCCTAGGAGTCCATCTAGCTGAGAGGACGCAAAAGGATCGCTCAGAGCATATTTCAAGGCTCCAGAAAAGACGACTCCAATCAGCATCAGCCCAAAGCCAATGTGTGAGATGGCAGAACTGGAGACTTTGATACGTCCACTCAATGCTTTTGCCATGTGAAGTCCATTGGTTAGTATAGTGAAGATACCTGTACTGACTAGTAGCCAGTATTGCCACGCCATGATACCAGAAGGCAACATGATAGCAAACATTCCGGCAATAGAAAGTCCAAAACAAACGAGTGTAGTAGTAGCAAATTTTTGACGATATTCTCCACCCATTGCCTCTTTTTTGTAAAGCAAAAACTGAGAGAAACCTGATAAGATGGCAACTAAAACACCAATCCAAAGTTGGAAATTATTGTGGTGAGCAACCACATCTTCTGGTGGAGCAATAGACATACCAGTGATAGCATTCCATACAGGAATAGAAGTCGTGGCAGTGATCAACCCAGCGGAAAATAACATGACTAATGACCCTACAAACATCCAAAATTCTTTAGAATAAACGGATTCTTCTTTCTGTGGAGCTGGAATACCTTTGGCACGATAAGCATAAAAACCAATGCTAACGAAACCTATGACAAACAAGAAAATAACCATCTGCCACTCTAATCCCATTTCTGTAAAAGCATGAACAGAAGTCTCTCCCAAAATCCCACTTCGAGTCAAAAAAGTAGAGTAGACAATCATAAAGAAAGTCAGGATATAAAAAATATAGCTACTCTTGATAGAATATCCTGTTGCTCTTGCCACTAGGGTAGTGTGGATACCTGCTACTAGAATGATCCAAGGAACTAAAGAGGCATTTTCTACTGGATCCCATGCCCAGTATCCTCCAAAACTTAACGCTTCGTATGCCCAGACACCTCCCATGAAAATTCCTGTGCCCAGTATAGCCGCAGAAAACAACCCCCACTTAAGTGCAGGAACCATCCATGCTCTGTGTTCTTTTTTCCACAGTCCACCTATCGCAAAAGCACATGGGACTAGGGTAGAGGCAAACCCTAAGAATAAAGTAGGAGGGTGGATTGTCATCCAGTAGTTCTGTAGCAATGGATTGAGTCCAGTTCCTTCTATTTGTTCTAGATAGTTAGGGGTATTGAATATAGGAGCAAAATGTACATTTCGCAATAACTGGAATGGACTAGCACCAATTCGCATATCATCTGGTCCAATGTATAATCCTAATATGAAAAAGACAAAGAATACTTGTACAAACGAGAAGGTTGCCATGACAGGCATTTCCCATTTTTTAGAGGTCTTGATGAGTACAAAACCAAGGATAGCATTCCAGAACATCCATAATAGAAAACTCCCTTCTTGTCCTTCCCAAAAGGCGGAAAAGACATACCTAAAGGGCAAGTCATTGGATACATGAGCCCAGACATATTCATACTCATAGTACTTGCTAATCATCATGTAGAAGATCAACCCAATGACACTAATGATACTGATCCCATGTATGACAAAGGCGGTTCGCCCAATTTTTCTCCAATTGGCTTTATATTCGCCTTCTTCTTTATTCACTCCTATCCCAAAACTAACGGTGGCTAATATTGCCATACCAAAAGCCAAAAAAATCAAAAATTGACCTAATTGACCTATCCAGAGATGTTCTCCTATATATTCTATCATTGCGAAACGATTTGTAGCCTGTGTCTTCTTAATTCATCAATAATAGCTACTAACTAGCTATTCCATTCAATCTGCTATATCTAAAAATGTCTATTGAGCTTCCGAGTAAATCTGAGCTCCCTTGGTTTGAATTTGCTCATCTTTGTATTTAGATGGACACTTGAGTTGTATGTGGTGTGCCACAAATACATCGCCTTTCATTTGCCCAGTCAGTACGATTTCTTCTGAACGTTCAAAATCTTGTGGTTTTTCTTGTTGGCAGATGACTTTTTGTTCTACGCCTTTTTTATCTTTCATATAAAACGAAAAAGAATTGGCATCTTCTTCTGGGTTGTAGACTACTTCTTTAGCGGTATTTAAGTGTCCCACGATCTGATGGTTGTTGTTGGTTTGTTCCATAGCGGTTGTGAAATCAGTGTAAGTACTAGCATCACCTGCAATCGTCATCAGTGCAGCGATAGAGATGGCAATAGCAATTAAACCTAAAATATGCGTCTTTTTCATAATTCTAATCGTTTATATGGTTAGAAGAATCAACTGTACAGAAACATTTTTCTATCAGACCTCATTATGTAGGAGATCTGGTGTTCCATCTTATGGTTGATTCTTTGGGATACAAAAATACTACTTTTGGATTAGCTATGCTAATTGTAATTATAACAATTCTTATTTAGATTGATTTTTAATAATGATATAACAGTTTTTGTACTGCTTTGTTGGAGTAGTATGAGCCTTCTCGCCCAAAATATGATTCCAATTGGAGGATCGGGAGGAGAGGAAGCTTCTGCATTGGTCAGTTACGACGAATACTGGATAGCAGGGGGGATCTTTCAACAGACACTATTGGGTAATCCAAGCAGAGGTCAGTTTGATATTTGGTTGCATCAGTATGATTCTGTAGGGACTTTGCAGTGGGAGTATTATATCGGCAGCCAACGAAACGATAATCTAGGAGCTATTGCCATACAAGAAAATACAGGTGATTGGTATACTACGGGGGATTTTTCGGATAGTTTGTATCTAGGAGTAGACACGATTCTGTATAGTAATAACAATACATTATTCGTAACCAAGCATAACCAAGCGGGACAGTTGCTTTGGGCGAAAAAAATTGCGTCCAATAATTTGATACGTGTCGAAGATATAGTGGTGGATAAACAAGGGAATAGCTATCTGACGGGATCTTTTAGAGATAGTTTGCAAGCAGATACCGTGACATTAGTTCACAATGGTATAGATGACGCTGTATTTCTATTGAAACTGGATCAAAATGGGAAAACAGTTTGGGGGGCTCAGTCTAGATTAGCCACTAATGCTATTGGGAAAGCGATTGCAATAGGTGAGGCACAGGCAGTTTATTTGACAGGCGATTTTAGTAGCTTTTTATCTTTGGTGGGAGATACTTTACTGTCAGGATGGGTAGACCCAGATATTTTTTTGGCGAAATTAGACTCTAATGGCAATTGGCTTTGGCAGCGGCAATATATGGGGAGTTATCCCGATCGAGCGACAGCATTGGTGTACGGGCAAGGAAAACTTTATTTGGGTGGGAGTTTTGAAGGGGTATTGACTTTGGATGATAATCAACCTTTGGTGACCGCTAACCGTGCCTATGATGCTTTTATTGCTCAAATGGATACGGTTGGAAATGTGATTTGGTCTCAACAAACGCTTTCCGAAAATAATTGTTTTCTGGAAGACTTGGTATGGCAAGCCGACCAATTGGTAGCAGTAGGGTCTTTTGAAGAGCGTTTTGTCTGGTCAAATCTGGCAGCGACTACGATCGATCAAGTAGATGGTTTTCAATTGGTACTCTCTACAGATGGACAACAGGCTGCCTTACAGACTTTTAGTGGTGGTGGCAATGATATAGCCAAGGCGTGTGCTATCAGTCGTACACAGAAGGTGGGGGTTGTCGGTAGTTTTCAACAACAATTGGATATTGGAACTAATATGAGTCTGTCAGCCCAAGGATTTTCGGATGGCTTCTTGTATTGGCAAGCTCCACAAGATTTGACAGTATCGGTATTACAACCAACTTTATTAATGGAAGAAATTCGCATTTTTCCGAATCCAACTACCCAACTTATTTACCTAGAATCTACGTTAGAACTAGTAGAATGGAAATTATATACGACTAATGGGACTCAAATATTGCAAGGACAAACACAAATTGTTAACTTGCAAGACATACCAAGGGGTATTTACTACATTATGATTTCTACTACTACTAAAAAACAGATTTTTAAGATTATCAAACAGGATTAGAGATTTTAAACCTACTCTTATATCTATCCAATCCTACAAACCAAAGACCGTTGGAACAGCCAATCAATAAATTAACCAAGCTAATTGCTTCTTGGAAAGAGGAGAATATAGAGCTCGCCCTACAAATATTAGCGGGGGATCAAGCACTTAGGTTAGAAGCAGAACAGCGTTTTTTACCTGTATTGAAGTTAGTAGAAAGAGATCAGTTATCGGATTTATTGTCCTTCCCAGAAGATATTACTCATATTAAGCTGACTCGAAGAAATCAATTGACTTACGAAGAAGACTTAGTGATCTTATTCAATAATTTACCATGCCAAGGAATTTATTGTCATTATCAGGGACTGAGCGAATTGCCTTGGTGGTTATTTGAAATCGAACAGCTGCATTTTTTGGATTTGAGTGGCAATGGTATTTCACACTTTCCAGCAGAAATTAGCCAACTACAAAATTTACAAACCTTGAGAGCCGATAACAATAGTTTTCGTTTTTTGCCTGAGAGCATAGGCGAACTCTCACAGCTGCGTAAATTACAATTGGATTTCAATCAATTGGAAGCTATTCCTGATACCATTGGTAACTTGGAGAAGCTCAATTGGCTTTGTCTAGAGAATAATAAAATCGAGGAACTCCCAGAAACGGTATTACAACTAAAGTCCTTGACTTGGTTGAGTATAGAAAGAACTCCCTTGGGGGAAAAACATAAGATTTACGGTGGCAAGAGTTTATCGAACCGCTCTAAATTATTGAAAAAATTACTTGGAATAGAAAATTAATATGTCAAAAGAAGTATCAAATCGCTTTAATGTAAAAGTCGCTTATGGGTTTTTGCCCAAACTCAAGATTGTATTGCTAGGAGAAGTCCTAGATGGAGAAGTGAAAGATGGAATGTGGGTACAGGTATTGTTAGATAGTGGTAGCGTCATTGGTTCTTGGCAAATTATAGAAGTACTACACATGGATTTTATCAATCAAAATGATGTCCCTAACTACAAGGGGTTGATGTTGAAATGCAAAAATGAGGAGGATTTTAAACTTCTACAATCCCTTCGTGTTTACGATGAAGTAGTTCATGTTATTCCTGATTCCAAGTAATAATAGGGCTATAATATTACATTAATCCAATCAAAGACACTTGAGCCAATCAAAGCCTAAAGCCTACAAAGACGGGGCCCTCATCAAACGTATTATCGGACTAGCTAAACCCTATAGGGGGATTTTAGTATTAGCAGTGAGTTTATCTATTCTACTTGCTCCCGTATCTATTTTGCGTCCTTATCTCGTACAACGCACCGTAGATGATGCCATTATTGCTAATGATGGAACTAGTCTGTTGTTTATGATTAGTTTACTGATTGGGGTATTAATATTAGAAGGCATCATGTATTATGTTTTCTCTTATTCTACTTCTTTGCTGGGGCAGTCAGTGATTCGAGATTTGAGAGTACGTGTTTTCAAACACATCAATGGGCTACGCTTAACCTATTTTGATAAGACGCCCATTGGAACATCAACTACTCGGACGATCAACGATGTAGAAACAATCAATACGGTCTTTTCTCAAGGATTTATTACTATTGCAGCAGATATTTTGACGCTTTTCTTTGTACTGGGCATTATGCTCTGGACGAGCTGGAAAGTGACGCTCATTTGTTTGATTACAGTGCCCCTACTTATCATAGCAACATACATATTCAAGGAGGCTGTCAAAAAATCATATGAAGTCGTTCGGACACAGGTATCGGTGATGAATGCTTTCTTACAAGAACGAATCACAGGAATGCGGATTGTACAAATTTTCAATGCAGAAGATAAGGCATTCCGCGAGTTTGAAGTCATCAACGGGAAATATAAACAAGCGAATATTAATTCTATTTTTTATTATGCCTTATTTTTTCCTGTAGTAGAAATTCTTTCTGCGGCTTCTCTGGGACTAATGGTCTGGTATGGGGCTAGGAGTGTTATTAGCCAAGAAGTTACGCTAGGAGTATTGATCGCTTTTCCACTTTATCTAGGAATGCTTTTTCGCCCGATCAGAATGCTGGCTGATAAATTCAATACACTACAAATGGGACTTATTGTAGCCAAGAGAATTTTTGGCGTATTGGACAATACCAATTACATTGAGAATGAAGGAACGAAAAAGGTAGATCATCTGAAAGGAGATGTTTCCTTTAGGGAAGTTTATTTTTCGTATCAGCAAGATAAACCTGCCAATGAAATAGAGGAGTGGATCCTCAAAGGGATTAGTTTTGATATTGCTGCTGGACAGACATTAGCTATTGTAGGTGGTACAGGAGCTGGCAAAACAACCATTATTAATATTCTCAACCGATTTTACGAAATTCATAAAGGAGATATTTTACTAGATGGGACTTCTCTCAAAGAGTATGAACTCTATGCTTTACGCAAACAAATTGCTATTGTATTGCAGGATGTATTTTTATTTTCGGGTTCAGTTCTCGAAAACATTACGCTCAAAGCGGCACATATTACTAGAGAAGAAGTCATTGAATCTGCTAAAATGATAGGAGCTCATAAATTTATCATGAAGTTGCCCAATGGATATGATTATCAGGTACAAGAGCGAGGAGCCACATTATCTATGGGACAACGCCAGTTGATTTCTTTTGTACGAGCATTAGTATTTGATCCCCAAATATTGATTTTGGATGAAGCCACTTCAGCGATTGATCCAGAGACAGAAGCAGTGATTCAGTATGCGATTGAGAAGTTAATTGCCAAACGTACTTCTATTATTATTGCTCACCGTCTTTCCACCATTCAGCATGCTGATAAGATAATGGTGCTAGATAAGGGTGATATTGCTGAAATAGGCAGCCACCAAGAACTTCTACAAATAGAAGGTGGGCACTACAAGGAAATGGTAGATACCGCTTACGCACTTAATGGATAGTTTAGGGCACGCTCTTAGGGTAACAATGCTCTAAGTTCTTGCTGATAAATAGGATCAATAGGAATATCATTATGCCCAATATTGGGCAATAAAGTCAAGTTAATTTTTTCGTGTGCGGCTTGGAGTCGCAAAGAATGTTGGTGAGGAATGACTTGGTCTTCCATACCATGGAAGATATATACTGGACAAGGAACACGTTTTAGGTATTGATTGGTATCAAAGTGATATTTGACGATGAAGTTTGGAATAAAAAAGACATTTTCTTTGACTAAATCAATCAAACTAGAATAGGGACATTGCAAGATAAGTTTTCTTGGTTTATTGTTGTTGGCAGCCAATTGAGTTGCCATCCCTGTTCCCATAGATATACCAGAGAGTATGATATTGGTTTCGCCATATCGTTTACTCAAATAATTATAATAAAGTTGGGCATCTGCTACCAGTTGTTTTTCGTTGGTAATATGCCCTTCACTTTTGCCATACCCTCTGTAGTCCAAATACAAAATATCATATCCAGCTTCCAAATAAAAATCCGCTCCTCCTCCCCAGTCTGCTACACATCCTCCATTACCATGCAGGAAATAAACTACTCCTTTGGGATTAACGGTCTTGAACAAGATACTGTGTAGCTGGGTATTATCTTTTGTTTGAAGGATAACTTCTTCAAAGTCTTGGGTAAAGCTGAATTGATAATCCTTAGGCAAAACGGTAGGGTGGAAGAGTAAAGACTCTTGTATCAAAAACAATCCTATACAAATAATGATATATAGGCTAATAATTGTTATAGCCAAAAATTTGATTGCTTTCATAGAGAGAGGAGTTATTAATCACTGATATTACACAAGAGTAATAGCCTATTGGAAGTCAGAAACTTAAAATTCTATTGGTCTAATGTTTAATTTTGAATGCTTGATGCTACTAAAATAGCATACTTAGCATTCAAAATTAAACATTAAGACATTCAACATTATTGTAAAACGACTCCTGTCCAATCACCAACTTTTATTATGTAATCATCTTACGAATTACGATAAATTTAGACATGCTCTAACAGCCATTATTTATCCATCAATAGTCGGAATACCTGTTTGTTGTTCTATTTTTTTGAGAGAATCCTGTCTAGCAGCTTCTCGCATGGCTTCTAGTTCTTCGTCTATACAGCCTTGTGGCTTGTCAGCCATTAGCCAGAGGTCAATTCCTGTTCCCATGGTAGCACGAGAGCTAGGAGCAGGGCTTTGTTTCCAGACCCAGGCAGCTAAGGTATCTGAAATACTACCGGTGTATTTGATGTCTCCAATCAAAAATTTACTGCCTGTAATGGCAAATTCAGCTTCACTATATCGACGACAATTGAGTTTAGGGATATATTTAGGTTCAGAATCAATTCCTTCCCAAAGCACTAAATCAATGGTACTTCCATGAGGGATTTTGACAGGTTCAGATGGTGGAATTTGTCCTTTCGTTGGGTCTGCTTCTATAAATAGAGGCTGTCCATTGATATAGACCTCTGTAACGGTATTTTCAGCTTTTCCTCCAGGAATATATCTTGGATTTTTGCCAATTTTGATTTTGCTAGATTTCATTTTTCGGCGTACATAGTCTAATGAACGACCAATCAAATCTCGATAATAAATGCTAGCTTGACAATCGGTGAATTGTGTTACAGTAATATAAATTTTACGGCTTTCTTTTACACGAGCATTGGCTTTGGGAGTCTGATCTTTGATGACACCACCAAGCCCTCCACCTTTACAGATAGAGTCCAATACTTCAATTTCTAAATCACGTGTTGCCAATAGGCGTTGTGCATCAGCAATATTCATATTGTTGAGGTCAGGAACCTCTACAGATTCACCATGAAGGGTATAGATATTGAGGAGCCACATAATACCACCTACCAATAAGACGGTAACACCAATGACACCCACCAAATTTTTTAGGAGGGTCATTCGTAGGTACCATAAGTCACCAAAAAAAGTTTTTATCTTGCTCATAGGGTCTAAGTCTAGTTAGTTGAATGAATCAATCGTTGATTTCGTTCAAACCCGAAATCTAATATATTTTGAATAAAATGATAAGGCTTATAGCCATTGATGGCACATTGGTGGAAGATACAGGTAGCTGGAGTCATTCCTGGCAAAGAGTTGACCTCTATGACAATTGTTTCAGCAGTACCATCAGGGTAGATCCGCACAAAAGCATCAATACGTGCATAACCTGTGACACCTAATATTTCGGCAGCTTGCTTGAGAGTAGCTCTCACTTGTGAAGAAATTTGTTCATGTGTCCATTCGCTTCCTTGTGGTACAAAACGAGCAGGAGTAATATTTTGCCCTTCTCCAGCTAAAAATTTTTCTTCCAGAGAAAGGATTTCTCCACTTGCTAAGGCTTCCGAAGGTTCAAAAATTTCGTATTCTATTTCTCCAGCATCGTTATATCTAGTAAGTAAACCACCAGTAATTTCTAAAAAGTGAGCCGCTGTTTTTTGATCAATCAAAGCCTCTAACAAAGCGACCTCTTTTTGAGGAAACTCTTCTTTAGGTTTTAGCCCTAAAATCCCTTCTTGTATAGGATCTACTGTTTCTGTTACTCTGAATAAAGCTATTAAGAAGGCTTCTAATTCTTGACTATTTTTGATTTTTTTGACAGCTGAACTACAGCCATCATCTACAGGCTTAGCTATCAGTGGGTAGTCCAATACCTTTTCTACATTTTCAATCGCTTGAGATGGATTAGATATAAAGACGGCTTTATCAACTAATAACTGTTCCGTTACCGATAGTCCTTTTTGTTTTAGACGTTGTAGCGTATCGTATTTATTGATGGTAACTTGTGCTGATGTAGATACAGAACCATTGTACGGTATTTGGTACTCTTGTAGTATTTTTTGTACTTGTCCATCTTCACCAGGGCGACCATGTAGGGCGATAAAGACACCATCTACCATTTCTGCCAATGCTTGATAGCTAATTGCTTTAGGACTAAAAATGGGTGGTTCTTTGGTGTATTTCTGTGATAAAGCGTGACACTCTTCTTGAATTTGAGTCAAGATAGGATGGACAGTATAGTTTTCTAGTTTATCACTAATATCGTCTGCATTATCTTTTAGCAATAGATTAATTGGGATATGGTATAGGGCGTGTTCCTGTAGATTTCCTGTGACAAAGATTGGGATAGGAGTATACTCGTCAGAACTCGCTAATTTTTCGTAGATATTACGTCCAGATTCTACCGAAATATGTCTTTCAGAAGAATAACCGCCTAGAAATACCGCTATCTTTTTCTTTTCGGTTATTGCCGTTTTTTGAGTAGCAAGACTTTCGTCTAATTCAGACAACAAATCTTCATACAATCCTATAATAGTGGTCGTTTCTATACGCTCTACTAGCGAAGTACGGATGATATAGGTTAAAAACTGGGAAGGATTGAGCCCAATTTCGGCTGCTTGATGGAAAAAGAAAGAAGAAGGTAACATACCCGAAGTAGTGTTCGGGTCATTTAGGAATATACTGCCATCTTCCTGCACAAAACCATCAATACGAGCATACGTATTGAATTCTAAATATTCAAAAAGTCGATTACACTCTTGACGAATCGCTTCAATACCTGCTGTTGGTAGATCAATAGGAGTCAATTTTCGAGATAGCCCAGCCAAATATTTACTTCTATAATCAAAAACTTCTTTGCCTTTGAGGATTTCAGTAGGAGGTAAGGCAATAGTTTCGCCTTCTTCACCTTTGATGACAACACACGAAAACTCACGTCCTGAGATAAAAGATTCGACGACTACGGTATGTTCGGCATTATAGCCATGTAATTGTAGTGCTTCTCGCTTGTTTTGTTCAAAAAAGTTAGTAATAAATACTAATAAATCTTCAGGGTGATAAAAGACCTCTTTCGTTGGTATTACTTGACAGGGGAATCCAATTCCTGTTCGGATATCAGTCAGGTCTCGCAAGTAGTCTATTTGCTCGTGAGGGCGTTTGCTAGCCCAATTTTCAGGAGTAATATTCTCTATGAAAAAAGCGGCATCAATAGAAGGAATGACGTCCTCTATAGTATGAATAATACTGACGCCAATAGAAGATCCCTGGTTGGCAGGACGGACAACCATAGGCAAGCCGATTTGCTCTACTAGTTTTTGGGCTATAGAAGCTTTGTCGGTGTTTTTGAGCCATTTTCTTCGATGAAATACTTCCATGTTAGGCATCAAAAAGCCACCCGCTTCCATCAGTTTTTTCTGGTAGGATTTGTCCATTCCAATGCTACTCGCACGAATACCAGAACCTGAATAAGGTAGTTTTAGATATTCTAGTAGTCCTTGCAACTGTCCGTCTTCTCCAACATTGCCGTGTAATGCTAAAAAGGCAAAATCAATCAAATCAGGCAGCTGTTCGGCTATGATAGGAATACCCACTTGTTCGATCAAAGCCTCTAATTGCTCGTCATGGAGTGTAGACAAACTTTCTATATAAACTTGAAAGTTGTTTGGAGAAGGATGTAAGAAATCGACAGGTGGATAAAAATCCCGTACTGTACCTTTGTATAAGTATTGCCAATCTAATAAAATTAGATTGCCCAAGCTATCCATAAAAATGGGTACAGGGGTAAACAAACTTTTATCTAGATTATCATAGACTGTTCGTCCTCCTGCAAATGAAATTTCACGTTCTCGTGAAACTCCTCCAAAAAAAATTCCTATTCTCATTTATACTAGTTATTTGCCTCAAAAGTACAGTTAATTATCAATTACACCAAAAAAAGCCTTTCTCAACGATTATTTGGTCAGTTGTATTTCTTTTTGGTTAGTCGTTTGGAGTATTTTTAGTATAAAATCAATACTATATTCTAGGGTTTTTTCTTTGGCTTGAACATGGGGGACATGAGCACAATTTTCTAAAAAAATAAAATCAGCTTTCCCCGTTACTTTTGTTGCAATTTCTATAGCGTGTTCAGGTGTTGCAAATTCGTCTTGTTCTCCTTGAATGATGAATACAGGACAATTTACTTCTGGTAAAATAGAAGCAATGTTCCATTGTTTGTAACTAGGGCGGAGCCAAGTATCGGGCCATGCCCAGAAAATGGCTTCGGTTTTATCTCCATGATACTTTAGTAGTTTGGGAATAATATCGGCACTACGCTCTCTAGCTTCTTCTATTCCAGTTACTGTAATATCTTCGACTTTGATATGGGGAGCTAATCCTACAATTCCCCTAACAGGATATTTTGCTGCATATTGGAGTGCGATGGTGCCACCGTCACTGTGCCCCACCATAATGGGATTTTCTATTTTTAGCTGTTGTAATAATTCTGGTAAATAGATGCTTGCTTCTATATCCAGATAATTATCAGGACGAGGCAAATCAAGCGTATCTGATAGCCCATATCCTTGACGTTCGTAGACAATAGCTTCACAGCCTGTAGCAGCTACTATTCTGGCAGGAAAATCTTTCCATAGTCGAATGCAGCCCAAGCCTTCATGTAAAAATAACAGTTTTGGATGGCTATTAGTAGGTGATTCGCTAGGACGAATATGTTGTACGTGCAGTCTTTTGTCTAGGACCTGCAAAAAGAAGTTTTCAGTAATCAAGTTTGGCTAAGATTGGTCAAATAAGGGACAAAAATAATAAAGAAGTTGTTTAAAAAGTCTCTTCCTGTCCAAATGAAATATCTTTTTCTGTT
>CAYOJF010000083.1:0-22981 GCA_964404215.1 uncultured Aureispira sp.
AATGGGCATACTTTTATTCCTATTAGTGTGATTGACCCCATAGAGGGCATTGTAGTGTTATAGATATTGACTTTGAATCAAATATCTCCTGCTACTCCTTTATTCATCAAATTCTTTAATTGACTTTCTAACTTCTCTAACAAAATAAGACTCTTTTTTATTTCTTTGTCAGAAATTACAGAAGTAGCAGGTGTGACACCATGTGAGCTAGGATTCATTACAACTTTTTTATATAATTTCAATTCGCTCAAAATTTGCATAAATTCATTTGATTCTGACCAACAATACCCTCTAATTATATTACTTAAATCTTGTTTTAATATTACTTCTTCTGTTGTTTCATTTATAGCTTCAATAAGTTCATACAGGAGGTGTCGCCCTACCTCATTTCTACTTTTTAGGTAAATAGTTTTATTTTGCATGATTCTGTTCAGTATGCTCTTATTTTCTTCTGCATAATCTATCATCAACAACTTACTAAATTCATGAACTAATACTTCAAATCTATCTCTAATTAGAGGTGCTATTTCACTAGTAGATAATGCTTCATTACCACTACCAGAAGGAGGATTATACAACTCTTTCAATTTTTTCACTTGTTTAGAACTCCCTTGTTGATAGTAATGAACAGTTAATTCTTTCATATACAGATTCCCAAAATTCCAACTTCCTTGTTCTTGATTTATGTTATTTACAATATACTTTACCAAATTGTAAAAGTTGATATTATGCGTCAATATTACAATTCTAAAGTCTGAAAAAGTCTCCAAAATATACTTAACTAGGAATGTTCTATTGGTAGTATCTAGACTTGTTACAAAGTCATCTAAAACAAGTACCTTTTGTCTATCAGCTAACTCATGAGCTTTAATTTTAATTGCTTCAAAATAGGTTAGAAGTTTTACTAAGTTTATTCTAGCTTCATTAAAGTATTCTGCAACATCTGCTTCTTTTCTAGGTATATGCCTAAGAGTATCTTGCAGACCAATAGTATTAGTTGCTGCATCTATATCATAAATTAATCCTCTTTCTAAGAATTGCTCTAATTGGTTGTTGACCGCTGCTGCTATAGCCCCTCTATGTTGCGTACAAAAACCATCAATAGAACTGGCTGCATCTACTACTTGCAATAAAGTACCCAACATACTAGACAGCTGCATGTTTTCGGATTGCAATTGTTTCATATCTAGCATAAAGACAGCATATTCAGTCCTGCTAATTGGGTTTCCATTGCTAGCTTGGATTTCAATACTAAAAGGAGTAGTTAGATTAGCGTGATTATTATATTTACTCCAAAAATTATTTTTCTTTTGTTCTAATTCCTCTGGAGGCATAATACCATCGTCTAAATGCTCCTCCATATACTCTCTGTAAAAGAATATTTTTATAGCACTGTATAGAGAACTTTTACCAGCCCCATTTTCACCATAAATAAGTGTGTTTTTATCTAATAGAATACTAAAAGAATTATCACTAATATCTGATGACTTGTATGCCTTGAAGTTTTTAATTAAGATTTGTTTCATAGTTCGTCATTAAAAAACTTAACAAGATTCTTTGTTAGTTCCTTTTCTCTGTTACAAAAGGATTCGTAAGTATAATCTTCAAAAAAAATATTCTTAACTTCTTCTAGGTTTGATTCTTCCATATAGTAGGACTTATGTTTGTGAGGAGTCTTCATTTGAGGAATATCAGACACCATAAAATTAGCCAGTTTATCTAATTCTTCTATCATTTCAATCCCTTGCCAGCCACTTATATTTTCCTGAAAGTATTCTATTTCTCTGGTATTAATTATTTTTCCAATATAAAAACTACTTAATGCCTTTTCTTTAGTAATGTAGAAAGCTAATAAAGCATATCCATACTTTAACCTTCCTAAAGGATATAGTAGTTCTAATGTCAGATTTAGAGTGTATTTTTCAATTTCTCCTCTTTGACAAACTAGTTTAATAATATTGTAAATTTCATATTTGATAGTAGTAGTAGCACCTTTACCATAAACATATCTGATAAGAGACTTACAGAATTGAACTGTCTTTTCCATGTTTTCTTCTACTATTTCAATACCATTGGTAAAAAGATAAGCTACCAATGCCCATTTTGGGTACTGATTGCTATAATAATCAATTAATTGCAACCACTTTGCTAAATTAGTTCTCAGTTTTTTCTGATTCTCGACATACTCTAAGACACTAATTATCTTAAATAAGTCTGTTAAAATATCATCATAAGATTTGTTATCAAATGATTGTTTATTATTGAATGGAGAATAATGTTTATTTATAAAAAACTCTCTCATATTAGTTTCACTGGATGTAATTCCCTCTTGCCCTCTAACAATATGTGAGTAATACCTAAAAATATCATCCACTTCTAAATGTAAGTCATCACACTTTTCTCTAAAATCTTTCCAGTTAGCTATAAATGCTTTCTCTTCACCTACTTTCTCTGCCCCCTCGTACAATTTTGCTTTAAATATGTCAGCATCTTCTAAGCTCATCCCACGATTATTGACAGTCTCAAAAATAGTAAGTGCTTTTCTCCTAGCATCTGCTGCTGATTTTCCATTCAACTGAATTGGTAACAGATAAACACTTTGAAATAAGTAATCTATAAAATTTTCAAATTTTTCAGTATTTCGTTGAAAACGGGCAAACCATTGATAAAAAAAGAGTGCATTTTGCTCAAAATTATGCTTACATTTTCTAATATTTATCTTATTCTTCATATCTGTACATTCCTCTAGTCTTTTTTCAAATGTACTTTTATTATACTTAAGGATTTGTTCTAAATGTTCAGAGTCTTTTGTTTCGATGATATTTGACTTTAACCTTACCAACTCCTCTCCTTTCCAATTTTCAGATTTAATGAAGGAATTTATAAAAAAACCAATTTTTGTTTTTTCTTCTAGTGTTGCTACAACCTTTAACATAATAAAAAAAGTAGTTAAGCGCTGCTGTCCGTCTATAACCTCTAACCTCCCCTTATTCGTATCACTAACTGCTAAGATAATGTTTCCAACAAAGTATTCTTCTTTTTGATTATAAGCTTCTACTAAATCATTATATAACTGTAGACATTGGTCATACTCCCATGAATATGGGCGTTGAAAAGCAGGTATAATATACTGTTCCTCTCTTTTGAATATCTTTACTAAAGATTTCTGCTCTGCGTTTAGAGATAATGCCATCTGTTATTTAAATTTTAATCATTTTCTTGCTGAATTCGTCTAAAGAGTACGCACACATTTGTAAGGTAAGGAAACTTAACCTCAAAGACAATTTATTGCTATAGTAAATACAACTTTACTTACTTTCCTAATCCCACATCACTTCCTTTAATAAAAAATTTTATCTTTGTTTTGGAACAAAAAATAACAGACTATGGAAACACCCATTGAGATAGATTTAGAATTTAATAAAAATGAAGACACCAATAAAATGGATGTCTCTAAAATGCGTCACCTTTTCCAAAAAATCGCTTTAGGCGGGGGGACAAAAAAAATAGAAAAGCTACATAGCCGAGGTAAGATGACCGCTCGTGAGCGTATCGATTATCTTATCGATAAAGACAGTGAATTTTTAGAGCTAGGAGCTTTTGCTGGTTATGAAATGTATCCTGAATATGGTGGTTGTCCTGCAGGTGGTGTCGTAGGTGGTATTGGTTATGTCAAAGGCCGCCAAGTTATGATTGTCGCTAATGATGCTACGGTCAAAGCTGGTGCATGGTTTCCAATCACAGGGAAAAAGAACTTGCGTTTTCAAGAAATAGCCATGGAAAATAATTTGCCGATTATCTACTTGGTAGATTCTGCTGGTGTATTTCTACCTATGCAAGATGAGATTTTTCCAGATAAAGAACACTTTGGACGTATTTTCCGTAACAATGCAAAAATGTCTAGTATGGGAATCCCTCAAATTGCTGCTATTATGGGTAGTTGTGTAGCAGGTGGGGCTTATCTTCCTATTATGTCTGATGAAGCATTGATTGTAGATGGTACTGGTTCTATCTTCTTAGCAGGCCCTTACCTTGTGAAAGCAGCTATTGGCGAGACGGTCGATAAAGAGACATTAGGCGGAGCTAAAACACAATGCGAAATATCTGGCGTAACAGACTATAATATGCCTGATGATAAAACTTGTTTAGAGACTATTCGTGATCTCGTTGATAAGTTTGGTGAATTTGACAAAGCAGGCTTCTCTAGAGAAAAACCAGCTGCTCCTAAAGAGGATGAAAAAGAAATCTATGGTATCTTACCAGCAGAAAGAACCAAACCTTACAATTCAAAAGAGATTATCAAGCGTTTGGTAGATAACTCTGAATTTACAGAATACAAATCGGACTATGGTCAGACGATCACTTGTGCCTATGCTCGTATTGATGGTTGGGCAGTTGGTATTGTTGCCAATAATAGACAAGTAATACGAAACGCTAAAGGTGAAGTACAATTTGGTGGTGTCATTTATTCTGATTCAGCAGATAAAGCAGCTCGTTTCATTATGAATTGTAACCAAAAGAAAATTCCTCTAGTCTTTTTGCATGATGTAACTGGATTTATGGTAGGGACTCGCTCCGAACATGGCGGTATTATCAAAGATGGAGCTAAAATGGTTTCGGCTGTTTCTAACTCTACTGTTCCTAAATTTTCTATCGTAATTGGTAACTCTTATGGTGCTGGAAATTATGCCATGTGTGGCAAAGCTTATGACCCTCGATTGATCGTAGCTTGGCCTAGTGCCAAAATAGCTGTAATGGGTGGTTCGCAAGCGGCAAAAGTATTGCTTCAGATACAAACTGCTTCACAAAAAGCAAAAGGAGAAGTCGTATCTGCTGAAGACGAAAAAGCACTACTTGATAAAATTACTGCTCGTTACGATAAGCAAACAACACCTTATTATGCAGCCTCTCGCCTATGGGTAGATGCCATCATTGATCCACTCGAAACTCGTAAGGTGATCTCAATGGGAATCGAAGCAGCGAATAACGCTCCTGTAGAAAAATTCAACCCAGGTATTATTCAGACCTAGATCATCTGATTATCTACTAGTATTTACAAAGGCAAATCTATTTCGAGAATAGATTTGCCTTTTTGTTTATAATAGAGAGCTTATAATACTCAATCTTCATCTGTCTCAATACCTGCTATTTGAATTTACACAAAAAATCTCCACTCAAGAAAAATTACTTGAATGGAGATTATACTAATTAGTAGTTGTATAGAGCCAGTTGATTAGTCCTGACACTCTTTGGGTCGAGTCCCTATACCCGACTCTTTTACTAAACGATTCAGTGTTTTTTCATAAAAATCTAACAAAAGATTCGTGATATTCAATTCAATATCCACTTTACGGAATTCGCCACCTTTCTCAGTATAAGGATGCTCATAAGCCCCTACTTCAATAGGTACTTTCATGAACTCCAATTGCTCTTTTACAGTCCAAGCACGAGCAATTCCCAATTCCATATTATTCTTAAGTTTCTTGTCCATTTGTCTAGTCTCTTTCTTGAGCGTATCCACTGTACCATCACTCTTACCTAGGAAGTGTGTAAAAGGAGTCCCTTCTGCTATTCCCAATGAGCGATCATAACTTCTACCACTAAAGCGATTTCCATCCGTATGACCTTCTAGATAAATGAAGAAATCTTCTTTACAACGCATACTCTTTTCACAGTACTTCGTCAATACTTCTGTATTGACCCATGTTGCAATTTTCTTATAGTATAATGGATCTCCCATTTTAGCCAAATTAATTTTTTGACACATGAAAGTAGAAATAACATACTTCACTCCAATATGACCGATTGGTTCATATACTACCTTTGTTTCACAAGGCTGCTCTGCTGAGTTCAAATCCACACGCATTGTTTCTGCTGATTTAGGACCGAATTCTTCTCGCTCTTCATTCGTGATTTTACGAGCTTTCAAAACCAGTTTCCAGTACTTACATTGATACACCTTGCTTTCCAAACGTTTGACACGACAAGCCAATTCTTTGTCGTATTTCAAGCTATGTTTTTTCTTCAATGCTACAATTTTCTTCAAGAAAGGCTCTCCTTTTGTACAAGGATCTAAATGACCTTTGATACACCAAGATTTAGTCTGAGCGATCTTATCACAGTAGAACTCTACTAAACGGATCTCATCTCTGATGATAGTATCCTCTTCAGGAAAACCTTCCTCCCAACTAGATACTTTATCATTATCAATAAACATCGTCCATGCAGCATCCAAATCTTCCATATCCTTATCTTCCGTATCCACCAACTTCTGTAGGTATTCGATCTTCTTGAGTACATCGTCTGTCAACTCTGGATTGAATTCTTCTCTTGCTTTTTTGATATCTGCTAGACGTTGTCTACTCTGAGCACATCTGTTTGTAATTCCATCCATGATATAAGCCTTGATAGTCAAAACAATATCACAATATTCGAATACAAAATTGATTCCGTTATCTAATTTGTTGTCTGGTAAGAAGTCTTTCCATGCTGCATTTAGAGTTGCAACATTTTTCTCTTCCTTCCCTACCATACTCTTCAATTTGCTGTGTTTTGCCTTCGTACCACTGGAGAGCGTTGGCTTATGCTCCTTCATGATTTCTACAATCTTGTCTAAAGCAGGACGCCCAGCAGTACAGTAGTCTTTGTATCCATCTAATAATTGAGCTTTTACATCAGCTTCTCTATCACATGGAAATTCATAGGCATATTTTTCATCTTCTGCCACTTTATTACTACTCTCAAATTTCTTCCAAGCTGCATTTAATTGATCTAATTCTTTGGTTTCTTTTTCAACCAATTCTTTTAGGTAGTCAATTTTTTCGATTACTTCATCTTCCAATTCTGGACTATGTTTCTTACGAGCTTTAGCTATATCTTCTAATCTAGTCTTACCTTTAGCACACTTATTAGCCATGCCATCCATGATGTAAGCTTTGATAGTATTCACTATATCACAATATTTGAATTCAAAGTTCACTCCATTTTTCAGCTTATTATCAGGTAAGAAATCTTTCCATGCTGCTGATAATTTTGCAACACGAGCATCTTCTTTCTCGACCAAGTCTTTAAGGCGTTTTTCTTTCTGACGTGTTTCACTAGTCAAAGAAGGGCTATATTCTTCTTTAATAGTTGCGATATTCTTGAGGGCTTCTGCACCAGTTACACATGGGTCCTTAAATCCATCCAATAACTGAGCTTTTACATCTGCTTCTCTATCACATGGGAATTCATAACCATATTTTGCACCTTCAGGTACTTCTTCAGATGAAGTAAAACTCGCCCAAACTTTATTGATCTGTTCTAGACCTTGATTGTTGTTCGTTACTTCTTTCTCTAACCACTCAATTTTATCTGCTAAATCAGCAGGAATTTTATGATCGGTATCATCACCCAATTTTTTAATCTTCTTAAGCATTTCATCTCCATACTGACAGACATCTGTTGTTGCTTTCAGCATGTAAGCTTTCATCTTAGGTATTGGATAACAATCTATCAGTGGTAAATCATAATCAAATCCTGGTGACTTATCAGTTTCGATGAAAGTAGACCAGTTTTTTTCTAGTAATGTTAGCCCCTTGAAAAACTTTTTAAACTTGTCAATATCTTCCTTCAAACCACCTACAGCAGCAGGATTAAAAGACGTTTTAGCCAACTTCAACACTCTGTTTTCAAACTGATCTCTAGCATTTTTTAAATCTGCCTTACAATAATAATCGTAAGTAGTCATCATAAAGTGCTTAGAGAGTGTTCCTTTTTCACAGACTTTAGTTGCCATTTCATTTCCATCCAGTTTATCTTTGGATACAGCACCATTTGCTTTGTATGTTTGCCATTGCTTATCTGTCTGGTAATAGGCTTTGATTTTCACTTTCAAGTCATCAAATCGAGCTTCAAATCCAGGGACTTTGTCCATCGCACCAGATCCCATAGATTCAATATCTGAAATGCTTCTTTTCGCATTAGTTAGATCATCTGCACAGAAATATTTAGTCGCATACATCAAAGAAAATTTCAAATAGTTGGCAACCTGCCCTTTATCTGGTTTTCTAAGTTTACTAATACTCGACGTTTTAGGATTTCGAAGAAATTCCTGCCACGTCTCCTCGTAATTAACGAGTTCTTGTGCCTGCATCAGCGGAAGCCACAGCCCCATGCTCAATACTAAACACAGTAAGAAACGTAAGTTCTGATTCATACTTTTTTTGTTTTACATAAATGATAAGATAATGCCTGTCACCTAGACAAAAATAATACCTAGTGCAGTCATTAATAGTAAAAGACTAATTCTAAACAAAATGTTAATGCCTTTAAACTATAAAAATAGTTACAAAAAACCAAATGACCTAAAATTTAACCCTTTTGCTATTTTTTCTGTATTTTGGTTTTGAGTCAGATAAAAAATACACTTCCATCCTTATCAAGCAGGATTTTGTAAAGAAAAAATCAACTGTTTGAGAGAGTATTCAATTAAAAAAAGATAAATAAAAGTAACTAACACTTTATGAACAATTAAAATGGGTATTAATCTAGAAACGTATGTACTATACAAGCTTAGCAAAACTAAAGCATTATTAATCAGAGCTAGTCGCCCTGGCTACAACAACGCCAATCAAAATCAAGAAAATAAAGCAGGAAGAATCCTTAACTCAAAAATGAAATTGATTTTAGAAAAATACCTAAAAGAACAACCAAATTCAGACATTGAGTTGATTGGTGAATTTCAAGGTTTACCAGAAGGTGATATACTTTATGAAAAACATGGTAAACTTGATCTCAAAAACTTGAGATATACTACGACTCGTTATGGAAAACACGCTATGTTCATTTCAATAGCAAATGACGACGAAGATTTTCTAAAAATTATATCGGAAGAAGATTTTGCTGACAACGGCTGGGTAAAGGAAGATATTCATCTCCCAAGCCTATCAATAGACTCAACAGATTTTATTACTGAAAATGATTTCGATTTATCCTCTATCCCAGATGCTTATACCTTTGACTTGGAGGACAAAAGATTGCAAAACCCAAATATATGAAAATAATGCCCTCATCTAAATACCTACTACTACTTCTAATCTTAACAGTCCTCAACTCTTGTTGCACCAAAGAGGAATGTATTGGACCTGAGTTGAGCGGATACATTCAACTTGAAAAATTTGACATTAATGATCTTGACTCGGTCAATATAAAAATTTATGCTGATCATAATTTCAGTTCCGTAGTAAGCTCTAATAATTACCCTATAAAATATCATGATGGCTCTCATTTTATCAACGATTTTTATCCAGATTTAAACAAAGGCTACCAACTCACGCTCTACCCTATTAATTTGACCTATGATATTTCTAATTTCACCACGAAAGAAGAAAAATGTAACCGTTGTTTTCTTATTAGCCCCGACTGGGCAAATTTTGAATTGCTGAACTCCTACACGGTCAATAATCAAATACAATATGGTCAAATAACTATCTCTAAATAGTAACCATTATTAAATCATACAATACATATAGTTTCACTCATGCTTCAAAATTATTTCATTTATATACTTACATTCATGACGGTACTACTCCAAACAAGTTGCTCAGAAGATCCATCACTTACCCTAAAAATACCAACGGGAGGATTTGAAGTGGTTCAGCATATTCCAGTGGAGGCAGAAGGAAGGGACCAAAATGCCCTATATTTAGTTCCAAGAAGTATCCAACAAGAAGAGTTCAACTCTCCAGCACTCCATACCTTCATAGATAGTATGTATGCCATGATGCTCAGGAAAGCTGGTGTCGGAATTGCAGCCAATCAACTGGGTAAAAGGTTGCAAATATTTATTATTGAAGCAGAATCTGATAACCCAAGATATAAAGTACTGGGAGCTGTCAAAAAACAGGTCTTCATTAATCCAAAAATCACCAAGGTCTCTAAGACACGCAAAAACTTTTGGCATGGATGCCTCAGTGCTCAAGGAGAAAAAAGAGGCAATGTCGCCACCTTCGAATGGATTGAGTATGAATGTCAAAATCAAGCTGGTGAGATTCTGAAAGGTAGATTAGATGGGTTTGCTGCTGTAATCTTCCAACATGAATTCAGACATCTAATGAATGGAACTTATTTGGATCATGCTAATCATTTGCTCTCAAGAGAAGAGCTGAGTCAAAAATTAGAAACAGGGGAATTACCGTTTTTTGAATTGGCAAATGATACCTTACCCCTTCTGATTGAAGGATATCAACTAGGCAAAGCTCTAGAGGATTATTAATACTATTCATTAATTTCACCCTGTGCTTAACAATTAAATCTAAAAGAATGAAATATGTATTATTAGCGTTACTCTTTATTATTCCAACTATATCCTTTTCGCAAAATCCTCCTCCAGCTGCCATTCCCACACAAAGCAACAAAAAGCTTATTACCAAGATTATTACTATCTCAAATATTGATAATTACTATTATGATTACTGTGTAAATAAAGTTTATGAAAAAGCTGCTCAAGAAAATTGGACTGAAGAAAAGAAAAATAAGATTATTGCAAGTATCAATTTTCAACAGTATAACTTCACAATCTACAATACATTTGCACTCTACAGTGAAGAAGAATTATTAAAAATTATTGCTGTTCTAACTATACTAAACGAAAAGAAATCTGATGATTCAAAATTTATGCTAATCAATAGTATGATGCTCAGTAACTTTGAAGTTCATTTAGAAAATATTCTAGCAGGCAAAATGATTTCGTCAAAAAGATAACTCCCTACCAAAATCAATCTAAAACAATGTAGGAACTTAACGGCTACCATAAGTGAACTAAGGATTATGAAATAGCATAAGTTATTGATTTACAAATAATATCAAACGTCACTTTTGCTTAAAAGTGGAGATAACTTTAGGAGCAAAGCACTTCAAAAGTGCTTTGCTCCTCACTTTATCGCTTTGCTATTGATAATCAAGGCGTTTAATCCTTAGTTCACGTTACCATACTACCCAACAGCCGTATTATTACACTGGATACATTTCTTCCCAAAATCTTTTTCAAAATAAATATCCAAACGCCCCAATATCATTCCAGCCCAACCGACTTGTGAGACCAATACTTCTTTACCTGAAGTATTTTCTACGATAGTTGGTTTCTCCAAAAAAGTATGGGTATGCCCTCCTATAATCAGATCAATATTTTGTGCCTCTTTTGCCAAATGTAAATCACACATTTTATTTTTAGGATTCTTTCCTTTAGGGACATATCCTAGATGAGATAGACAAATCACAAAATCACACTTTTCGTCTTCTTTCAGAATTTTAGCATACTTATTCGCTTTTTCTAGTGGATCTAGATATTGGGTTGCCTTGAATAAGGCTGCGGGCACCAATCCATCCAGCTCTATCCCTACCCCAAGGACACCTATTTTCAAATTTCCTTTCTGGAAAATTTGAAACGGCTTAGTTACCCCATTCATGATGGTATCGGCAAAATTGTAATTACAATTTATCAATGGAAAATTACCATGAGCGGTAAAATGTTTGTGCAACCCTTCTATGCCCCCATCAAAATCATGGTTTCCAATAGTACCAGCATCATAACCCATCTTGGACATGAGTTTGATTTCTAGTTCTCCTCCAAAATAGTTAAAATAAGGAGTTCCCTGAAACATATCTCCTGCATCCAATAACAATACATTTTCTTCTTCAGAGCGTATTTTTTTAATCAAGGCTGCTCTACGAGCAATCCCGCCTTTACCCTCATTTTTGCCCCCATCCAATGGAAAGGGTTCTATCCTACTGTGTACATCATTGGTATGTAAAATAGTCAACTTGTGCAATTTTGCTTCTTCGGCTAATAGTTTTTCTGCTTTAACAAATTTAGGAAGCATAGTTGTAGCTCCTGCTATAACAACAGTTTTACCTAATTGACCTAAAAATGAACGACGATTATACATGAATGTGATATTTTTGATTGATATAAGAGCATGCTCTAAGTAGAATGATTTACTAAAGGTAAAGACATTATAACACTAGACAAAAAGAACGATTGGTGATTAACAAAAAAATAGCCAATCCTACTATTGTAAGATTGGCTACCTTTCTTCCTTTTAGAAGATTTATTCTCCTTGATCTTTCGCTTGGTACTGACCAAACTTTGCAAATTTCTTGTTAAATTTATCAATACGACCTGCTGTATCTACGAAGTTCATTTTACCAGTGTAGAAAGGGTGTGAAGTATTGCTAATCTCTACTTTGATTAATGGATACTCATTTCCATCTTCCCATACTGTAGTTTCCTTAGATGGAGCGGTAGAATGTGTCAAAAAACCTGTGTCGTTAGAAATGTCTTTAAAGACTACTAAACGATGATTGTCAGGATGGATATCTTTTTTCATGATATTTTTTGATTATTGTTATTATAATTTTCAATTTATTGCTTAGCCTAAATTAGTTCAATCACTTGTCCTACTTCATCTATAGCAGATGCAAAGATATGTTTTTTGAATCAAAGTAAAAAATAGTTTGTATCTTTTTTGAGATAATAATCGAACTATTCTCCACTTGGTTGACTCACTGGAACTTGCACCTCTGGTTTACGCTCCCAAACCGTCAATAAATTTGGTGGTGGGTTTCCTTGTTTTCCAGCTTTTACCAGTTGTTCATTATTTGCCTGCCAGCTATTCATTCGCTGATTGTAGTACTGTACTGCCTCTTGTTGCCATTTATAGTTGGTATTCCAAATAATAGGCCCACCTACAACCTGGCGAGTAGGCACACATTCTGCTACTCCAATCAAATTGTAGTATTTATTATGATTCTCTTCTATTGCCTTGAATACACGCCCAGAAGCATCCTTATTCAACCAAGAAGTCCCCATCCAAGTGTAAACAGATATTTTTGGTATTTGTGTCTGAATAGCCTCTATAAACTCATCTTGCAATTGAGTCATATAATTACCATTATCTACCAGTGTATAGGTAAAAATCTGTCCAGATACATTCATTCGTTGAGCGTAGAACCCTATCTGAGGCTCTGAACAAGCGATCACAATTTTGTCCTCTGGCTGGGTATAGTCTCTAATATAATCTCCTATTACTTTTGACTCTGGAAATGGATTGGAACCGTAAGCGTTTCTTAAAATTTGGGTATGATCTGGATTGAAAAAATAGTCCGAATCATATCGAATGACTTGTGTCCAAGCCATTACAAATAAAGCTAAAGGAATATAAAGCCCCCATTTTACGCCCATTATGTTATTAATAAACTTCCCTACATTGCGTACAAACATACCATTGAGCATTGCTACTACAGGTATCAGTACTACAAAATAATGCTGATAAAAATGAAAACCAGTCGCCAATCCAAAGGTCATAAAAATACCTAAAAGCAAAACGAAAACACGCCATTTGTTCTCAATTTGCACCAAAAACATGGAAACTATTCCTCCTCCTGCCAAATACCAAAGCAACTCTTGATTCTGAATCACTCTATCCACCTGCATCTTAATAATATCCATATTAGCTCCTGTTTGAGCAGATGTAGCATATTCAGTTGGCCAAACAACAGTATAGAACCAAAAATCCTCAAAGTTTCCTTTGGCAAAGAAATACAATACAATCATCACATAAGGAGCAATAGAACCTATTACTAAATAGACTTCGCTAATGAACCAGTCTTTCCAATTGACTTTAGGATAATGTCTAAAAAAAGCAAAAATAGTATAAAAGCCTGCAAAAAGCATGAAGTGAACCGCTTGCTGTTTGACCAAAAAGGCAGATCCACAAGCTAATCCTGCTAATAGAAACAAAACTTTACGTTCGGTCTCTATCGCTTTAGTCAAGGTATATAGCCCGATCAAACCTGGTAAGATAGCGAAATGAGTAGCATGCGAAGCAAACCCTAATAAATTAGGCCCTAGACTCAATATCGCAAATGCAAAAGTAGCTACTAAAGCAATAGTTCGATCAAAGAAATATCGACAGAACAAAAATAGAGTGACAATATAAGCAATATCAAAAACTACTAATCCTGTATGTATCCCTTCTACCGAATTGCCAAATAGCGTAATAAAAGAGGCAAATAGAATGTATAAGAAAGGTAATTTGATGTCATACAAATCTGCATAAAGGTCTTTCCCTTCCAACATCTGAAACGCCAAGTAGGAAAATCCGCCATCATCTCGCTCTAGCGGAATACCTAATAATTTGATACGCACCATCAGTACAAACAGCACTAAGGCTCCCACCAACATGGTATCCCAAGTCAACCAACTTTTTTTAGTCGGCTGCTCTGTCGTCTCCTTTATGGTATTCGGAGAAGTCGAATCCATCACTGGTGGTGGATTCGACTTTGTTTGTTTTTTTTGTCCTTTCTTTTTCTTTGCCATGTTCTTACTTATCTACCGATGCGGTATAGTCTTTAAGGTTTCTACCTACTGTTTCTCTGATTAATTTCAATCCTAATGAACGTGCTTCTATCCCTGCAAAACCTTTTTGCATGAAATGCATCTCTAGTTTTTGAAGGGCATCATAATAGCTAAAACGCAGTAAGGTGTACATATTTTTTTGTAATGGACTGGCATCCGACCATGTTTTTAGATTTTTCCATAGCATGCCATTCCATTTCTCATTCTCTTCCATCTCTTGATGAGTCAGTGGAGCTGGCTCTACATAGTATCTATTGAGAGTAGCATACGATTCGATTGGCTCTTCTGTTGCCGCAAAATCTTTAGAAATAAGATATAACATACGCATCTCTTCTGAATCCATAAAAGAACCACAATCACTAGATACCGTATAGGCATCTCTACTACTATTCCAATAAGGAGCAAAAACACGTTTGGTAATATCTGGATGACGTTCGAACAACCAACAAGGCATGTCAGGACGTGCTCGAACTACTTCATACATCGCTTTCATGTGACTCAATAGTTGCTCTAGCTCCTCATAAGAATATTTCATACTAAAATCATAACGAGTTTTACCACGATAGCTTTTGAATACGAGTCCCATTCCATCATTCATCAAACGATTCACATTTGTGATTTTATTTTCTACCTCAACATCTTCATTAAGATAAGCATAAGCTACAAATAACTTTGCCATAGGATGTTTAAATTTCAACAGTCCCGCTACTGATCGCTGTGGATCATCAGGAAGCATATTGATATAATACTGTAGGGTGTACATGGCTGGTTGTTCTTCGAAATCTAATCCCTCAACCGCTGCTTGATGACGTACATAATGACTGTTTGTTTTCTTAAATTTGATAACAGCAGACTGTGTACTGCTTGTCCAAGCACCGTTTTCTTTGGCATCATACAGTTTTTCTTGGATCAATAATCGTTGTAGAGCCTTGACAGAATTTCTTACCATTCCAGTCTGTTTGCCATAACTAGGTGAACGCTCTAAATCAAACTGTCCGATCTTGTGCAATACTTTAGTGCTTACTTTCTTTAGAAAAATATCTTTAGGACCTCTCTCTAAAATACGCTCTTGTGCACTCTTCGCCTCCTCTAGTGTGTAATAAGGACCAGCACATACTCGCACTTTACTCTCGCTAAGCTGTACTGCTAGATGAGAAGTCAATCGCTGCCAATCTGCCCAGTAGATATCTGCCTGCTGGTCATAAGTCGCCAATTGCAATACATAGACAGCATCTCTTTCCTCTAATACTCTTTTGGATAGAAATGCATCTTTAAAACCTTTCTTTTTGATTGTTTTGAGCTTACTTAATGCTGTATTTTTATTTGTATAAGTTCCCATGTATATCTTCGACAGTCCATTGTCCTGCAATACAGAATAGACATACCCAGTATTATACAGTTTATGAAAATCCTTGTAGGAAGGAGCTGCAAAAGTAGCCAATTGTATTTCGTAAGCGACATTATCTTGTGCTTGTAATACGGATATATTCCACGTAAAGAGGAATACTAATCCAAATATTAAATGTTTCATGTGGTTTTGTTTTTAAGTTTTGAAGCGAGTCAAATCTTGTGTTTGTTTAGTAGGCGTTAATAGTGGTATAAGACGCAAAATATTAAAATCCCTAACATTACACAAATGTAGCCAAATTAAAATTTTATATTTGCTGCTTAAGAGGTATTAAATAATCATTATTATGAATAGAGTTCTGTAGAGGTAAAAGAGCCTATTTCTTTTATCTTATGAAATTATTTTCAATAATTGTCTAATACCTGTTTGAAAAAATTAACTTCCTTACGAAACGACATGATGCAACAACTTTCGCTCCTTCTTATTCTATTTTTTTCTGTTTTATTTCATTGCAATATTCATGCTATCAATAGTATTTCGATTATCGCCAATGAACAGTTGCTCCAAAACCCTACTACACAGAAAACGATTGACGACTGTATTCGATTATTACAAAAAGCTTGTCAATGCAAAGTCAACGCTAATGATAGAGATAGCGAAATACAACTCCTTCTTCCCGATCAAAAAATAACTATTGATACTCAAAAAAACATCCTCAAAGACAGTGTTTCTTATCTAGCTTATCCCGCACAGGATTACCACTGGACTTCTAAACGAATTGGGAAACAAATCATCTTAACATTAGATGCCACTTCATTTGAAGCCATTAGCTTTGGACTATATGGACTTCTTCAAGAGCAGCTTGGTTTTGCTTTTTATCATACCAAACAAACTTACATACCAAATATTAGTTACTGGGGTATTACCGAAAATCTAGATTGGTCCGTACGCCCTCGGTTCATTAAACGAGGCTTTCATCTTCACACCATGCACCCACTCGAAATAACAGAACCGCTGCTCAATCAACACTGTGAGAATGGAATTGAATTGGTTATAGAATATATTGATTGGTTAGCTCGTAATCAGCAAAACTATCTAGAGTTTAACTTATTGGAAAAGAAAGATAAGAAAGATTTAAAAGAGTGGATCAATTACATCAAACCTGCTATGCTATATGCCCAACGACGAGGAATTTTGATTGGAGTAGACATATCGCTACACATGACACAACAAAAGGCGTTTATGCTCTATGAGTCTTTACCCAATAATTTTCAAAAAAAACAGAAACAAATCGAAGAAAATCTTGCTATCCTATTTGAAGTACCGTGGGATGTCATTGCTATGGAATTTTCTACTACCGAATTCACACAAGGTAACGTCCAAAAGAAACAAGATTTACAACTCTATATCAATGACTTGGTTAGTAATACCTATCATGCAAAATTAACGGGTAGAGAACACGTTGTCAAAAAAGAGAATACGCTTGGTAAATCTCAACAGGTGCAGCCAATGACTGCTGCACAGAAAAAATTGGATCAAACACGAGGTGTTTTAATCCATACCGTTATGTTTTATGGTCTGAACGACCAAAAAGCTCCTGTCTATGAAAATGAGAATCTATTACACATGTTAGATATGCTCCAAGAGGAGCAAAAACATCGTGAAATATGGTATTATCCAGAATCTGCCTATTGGGTTACCTTCGATAATTCGGTCCCTATGCTACTACTCCCCTATCTTAACACTCGTTTGGCAGATATTCTACTTATGGATAGTCTTAATGTAGAAGGACACCTCACCTTTAGTTCTGGTTGGGAATGGGGCTATTGGCTGATCGATTGGAGTATTGCCCGTTGGTCATGGGAAAGTAGTTTTGAAGGACGTATTCAACAGCCAAACCCATTGGAGTACATCAATACGCTCTTACAAAATGGCAAGGCAAGTAAACTACTCAGTCAAGTCAGTGAACTACAACAGACTTATATCAAAGAAAAGGAAATGATTCGTTATTTAGTAGCTCAAACCATTACCGATGAGCTGCCTTTTGGGTTAGCAATAGAATTTCATCCGAGTCCCCCGCATAGCTATCGCTATATGGCTCGAAAAGCTCCTCAGGATACTATTGATTGGTGGAAAAACAATGTCATTCCCACCTTGCAGGAGTTTACGACTAAATATGACCTTATCTTAGCTGAAATGAATCAAGATTTTCAATTCAATCAACAACAAGCTCTCTTATTTAATGAAATCAAAATAGCACTTCAGGTTACGAATTTGAGAGTCAAACATAAGATAGAGACCATTCAGTTTTTACTAAAAAAACGTCAACAAAAACTAGATAAAAACTTACCCGATAGCTTAGCACAAATCCATCTCGATCAGGCTAAAGCGATTCGTCTACAGGGGATCGAACTGGTAGCATTACAAGAACAGCACTATCGTTACCCCATGAACTGGGTCGCAGAAAAAATAAATGGAGGGGGCAGTACAAGTTATGATTTTGGCTACTTATACACCGTGCACAACCTTCACTTTTGGCAAAGGGAAGAACAGCAGATTGAACAAAATAAATTCGGTCCATTCTTTAACAGTATATGGGATGTTTCTAGAATTTTAGGGGTGGTTGATTAGAATTAAGTAATCACACAAATGTTTCCACAGTAAAAAAAGTTTATTTTTGGTATTTTTTTCGTTGAAAAGCCTCGCTTTAGCCTGCTAAAGCTACGTTTTTCGCCTCTAAACTACTCAAAAGTATTCCTTTTTTCATTCTACGTTTTCTTTTGCTTGATTACTTAGTTTTTTTCTAATGCTAATCGCTTAAGTGAATCCGCTATATTCTGTCCTAAGTATTTATCAATAATATTGTGGATGCAATATAAGGCAGGAATGAACAAAATAGCGACACCAACTTTATAAATATAATTAACCATTCCTATGGTTAGTACTAAAGATAATTCCCATCCTGCTCCATAGTAAAAGGCTATTAGCAAAACAACATAACTATCAATCAATTGCGATACCATAGTGGATACGGTAGCTCTCAACCAAATGCGTTGGTTACCTGTACGTTGCTTAATCTGTTTAAATACTAGTGCATCAACTAGTTGCCCTATTAGAAACGCAACCAAAGAACCTATGATAATCCACATGCCTTGACCAAATACACAAGCAAAAGCAGACTGCATATCAGGTATCCCTTGGTCTACATAAGCTCCTACCCACCAGTCGGCAGGGGTTAGACCTATTGCTGCAAATACCATAATGAAAGCATAGCTAATGAGTGATGCTGCCAAAAACGATAGAAATCGCACACCACTGACACCAAAATATTCATTGATAACATCGGTCATAATAAATACAACAGGCCATAAAAGCACCCCTGCTGTAAACTGTAATGGGACTTCTGCTCCAGCAGGATTAATCCCCCAAACATCCATCCCTAAAGAGGGTTCTAATGCAAATATCTTAACTCCAATAAATTCAGCAATAAACGCATTCGCTAAAAAAAATCCTCCCAACACAAAGAATAATCGATTGCTCCGAAATTCGGTTACACGCTTTTCCTCATCCTTTCCCTCTTTCGGGTCCAATATTAGGTCAATATTTTCTGACATATACTACTTTAAGGTTTACTAAACCAAGATTATTTAACGTACAATTTCTCCTATCTAACGACTCAAATCAAAATCCATCCCTTAAAACTATCATAAAATCGAATAAAAAGGTACTATCTAATTGCTTATTTTAAAACAAACCAAGACGAAGTTGTTCAATAAAACGAACTGATTTAGTGGTATTTCTTTTTTGATTAAAAAAAAACTATTTTTGCTAAGCACTAGATTTTATAATTACTTAACCTCCCTTACCTACATGAAGCAACGTTTTTTATTCGTTTTCGCCATCATACTTTCTGTACTCTTTATAGATCAGAGTGTAAAAGTTTGGATCAAACTCAATATGGCTTTAGGAGAATCCTTCAATGTATTTGGCTGGGAATGGTTCCAAATTTATTTTACAGAAAATCTTGGTATGGCATTCGGAATCGAGTTTGGAAATGGTTGGGGGAAACTACTCCTAAGTATTTTTAGAATCGTTGCAGTCACTGGTATTGGTTACATGATCTATAATTTGATTCAAAAAAAGGCATCCTATCTTGTTTTGTGCAGTATTGCTTTGATCTTTGCAGGAGCCTTTGGTAATATTATCGACTCTGCTGTATATGGTCTCATTTTTTCGGAAAGTACGGGAATGCGAGTTGCTACCTTTATGCCCGAACAAGGTGGTTATGCTGGTTTTCTGAGAGGAGAAGTCGTCGATATGCTTTATTTTCCTCTTATTGATACGACTCTCCCCGAATGGTTTCCTATCTGGGGAGGAGAACCTTTTCGATTTTTCCAAGCAATTTTCAATATTGCTGATGCCGCTATTTGTACAGGAGTAGGAATTGTTTTGCTATTTCATAAACGATTTTTCGCTACTGAAGATGAATTAGAAAATTCAGTTGCATCCAATACTACTACACCAGAAACTACCCCATCCTAAGTTTACTTTAGTGTAAAATCCCCTTTTCACACCCAAAGGGTTGCCCCCTATTCATTTTTTGATTCTATAATATATCTTGTTTTGAAAAGACTACCTTATGTATATTTACTCGTTTTTATTGTCCTTATTATTGATCAGGTTTCAAAAATATGGATCAAACTTAATATGGCACTAGGAGATTCTCATCGTGTTTTTGGTTGGGAATGGTTTCAAATTCATTTTACCGAAAATCCAGGAATGGCATTTGGGATGGAGTTTGGGGGAGACTATGGAAAATTAGCTCTAAGTCTGTTTAGAATCATAGTAGTCTGTTTCATTGGTTATACCATCCATAAATTAGCCAAACAAAAAGTCTCTTATCTGCTCCTTACCACGGCTTCCCTTATTTTTGCAGGAGCTATTGGCAATATTTTAGATTCAATCTACTTTGGTGTTTTATTCTCTGACAGTGGTAGTTTTCATCTGCCAAGAGTAGCGGAATTCATGCCCCCCGAAGGAGGTTATGCTCCTATGCTCTACGGAAAAGTAGTGGACATGCTCTACTTCCCTCTAGTAGATGGTCACTGGCCGGACTGGATGCCATTTGTAGGAGGTGACTACTTTATATTTTTTCAACCCGTCTTCAATATTGCTGATACCGCTATTAGTATAGGTGTTTTCTTAGCTATCATATTCTACAAACGTTTTCATAAAGAGCTAGATCCACCATCAGAATCACCAGAACCTACACAAGAGCCTGTTTAAATCATCTTAGCGTATGTCTAATATTATGTTATTTAATCCCAAAGAGAGAGAGAATATTATTCGTTTGTTATTATCTGAAGAACCAAATAGCAAACTTTTAGCCCTACAGCTCCTAGAAGCCGCTCCTACTAACATCATTCCACTTCGACGAGCACTCTGTACAGCAGCTTACCTAGCTCCCAAATTTGACAATGATATTGAAGGAAAAATTGAACTCTTATTGCAAAAGCATTTAGAAGCTGCTCAATTGTATGAGTTGCAGAATGAGATTATGATCCTAGAGTATGCTCGGTACAAATTCAAAGTAAAAGGCACTTGGCATACTCCCAATAATCCTTTACGCAAGTATTTACTCCAACATGAGATGCACCTAGCAGAATACTTGCCTATCTTTGCTCACAATGCCACTCGTTTCGCACAATACTATAGTATACTAGCTCGTCGAATAAAAGATGAAATGAAAAATGCTAAAAAAGCACTCTTTTTTCATGAAGTAGTACTCTCTTTGGTTCCTAATCATAAGGGGTCTCAATATGGGTACGCCAAAATCTTCCACGTTCATTATTTGCAAAAAGGAAAACGCCTCTTGGATTACCCTAAAATAAAAGCCTTATACTTGGCTTCATTTCACGATAAAGATCGGATGGACCCTTACATCAATGCGGCTATTTTGTGTGCAGAAATGCTAGATTTCAATCATAGTAGAGAATTATATGAAGAGGCATTGGAAATCAACCCAGAAGACACAACGATACTAAATAATTATGCGAATCTTCTATTTGAAGAATTCAACGATTTTGAGCAAGCTAAAAATATCGCAAACAAAGCACTTTCGATCAAAAGAGAAGCCGCTACTCTCGACACTATGGCACACATCGAAATGCTAGGATTCGGAAACATGGATAAAGCTCAATCTTACTTCAATCAGGCACTACAAGTTGACAGTACAAGCCATTGGTCTCATACAGGATTGGGGGATTGGCATGTTCTTCAGCGAAATTACGAGTTAGCAGCTAAAGCCTACCACAAGGGACTGTTCAAAAATATGCAATTTGTCACTAGAGACAAAAAAGAAGTCATCGAAAAACTTGAAAAGCTAATCACGCTGTATACCAAACATCTCCCCGATCCTATCCAAGCAGATTATTATCGAAACAAATGTACTAAACTACAAGACTAACATCAAAGTTGTCTAAGAGCAGATCTAAATAAAAAAGAGATGATTTCAGTAGAAATCATCTCTTTGTATATTGTCTTATCTGTTTGAAAGTAAAACTTATTTTTTAAGTTTTTTCTTCAATTTGTCAGTGTTTACTGCTTCAGCAAGGATTTTACCAGCTTTAAATTTCACACTTACTTTGTCTGAAATCTGAACTTTCTTACCTGTACTTGGATTAACACCTGCTCTTGCAGCACGGTAACCAGTGCTTAATGTGCAGAATCCAACTAGAGATACTTTTTCCCCTTCCTTAAGTGCATCTTTGATAGCCTCCATAGTTGCATCTAGTGCTGCAGTTGCATCTGCTTTCTTCAAACCTGCTTTCTGAGCAATGCTGTCTACCAATTCTCCTTTGTTCATAATTGTTATTGATTTAGCGTTTTTTTGTAAAAAAGTATTGATTAATTCATGTCATTCAATACTCTAAAATTATCGTGGTCACAAATTTAGAGGGATTTATTAAAATTACAAATATTTTAACTTAAAAATACGACAAAACCCGCTTATTTAGGGCATTCTAGCATTTTCTTAAGGTTATTTGAATAAATAATAAGTTTATCCGCCTACGTTTATTCCATTACTTATATACAATCTTGTATTGTTTTGGTTCTATCCCCATACCAATTAGTGTTCCAATTTAATAAAAGTAACATTTCATCAACTAAGTATTAGAACTTATTTACTTGTTTGTACATAAATTAGACGTTAGAGCATGTTTAAGAATTAAGTT
>CAYOJF010000084.1:0-22926 GCA_964404215.1 uncultured Aureispira sp.
TTCTCTCCTTTAAATGTTTGCCAAACATTTACTCTTAGAGTTCAGTCGTTCATGATGAAAAAATAGGCGAAAAGTAGTGAAAAAAGGGATTTCATATTATGAACTTAGATAAAGTTAAACATGCTCTTATCACTTCCACAAAAAAGTTTTTTTTACTACAAAAACATTAGTATAACTACATAAGGTCTTTCAAAAATTGATTTGGTCTATCTTTTGCTCTTATAGCACGGAAAATGTAAAAATAAAAATAGTTCTGTATCTTTGAGTCTCCCATTAAGAATAAAAGCAGGTCTAAACACTTAAACACGCTCTACACTTAATTACAAAATATAGTACTATTTTTATACTAACACTCCAATCCTCTCCCCCAAACTATTTCGTGAGTTATCAAAGATTGCTTGATTTAATAATCCTATTTATTTCACGCACATCTTTCTATAAAAAAGATATTGTATGCATTTCATCAAATCAGTCCTTATTGGTCTCTTCATCCTGAGCCTTCCTTCTATTGTCCAAGCACAAGAACCAACTAAGATATACTATGAAAATGGAAAAATTAAAGCAAAAGGTTTTCTAAAAGACCAAGTAAGAAATGGTCTATGGACACACTATCATGAAAATGGACAAATAGCTTCTGAAGGATCTTATTATGGTGTTTATGAAGATCCCGAAACAGGTGCTGCCACCTATCTAAAAACGGACCAATGGAGCTATTACCATACTAATGGTCAACTCCAAACAATTGGAAAATATGTTCGGAATCAAAAAGTAGGTAAATGGAAAGTCTATGACCAGACCGGTACACTCGAACGAGAGGGGAATTATGTGAATGGCAAAAAACAAGGGGAATGGAAAACTTATAACACCTCTGGAGAATACCTCCAATCGGAACATTTCCTAAAAGGTAAAAAAGCAACCCTCATCAAAAAATTCTATAAAAATAAGAAACTGAGCGAAACAGGCTGGGCTACAGAGGACTTCAAGGAAGGGGAATGGAAATTCTATTACGAAAATGGAAACCTGAAAGAAGAAGGTGTTTTTAATGGGACTCTATTTGACCCTATCACCTTCAATTTAATTTCCCTTAAAGAAGGTATCTGGAAATCCTATCATGAAAATGGCACGCTTAAATCAGAAGGAATTTATAAAGGAGCCAATATAGATGAGAGTACTGGAGATTTTGAGTATAAAAAAGCAGGTATTTGGCAAAACTTCTATGACAATGGTGTAGTAGAATCTAAGGGGAAATATAAAAATGGACTAAAAGAAGGAAATTGGCAATTTTATGAACGCAACTATCGCCCTAAATCTACCGTTTACTACATCAAAGGCAAGACTGCCGAACTAGTCAAAACCACCTACCCTAATGGCAAAATTAAATCCATTGGGCATGCTCAAGGCATAGAGCGTTCTGGTGAATGGAAAACCTACTTCGAAAATGGGCTATTGCAATCTATTGGTAGCTATCAAGGTACTTCTCGTAATCAAAACAACCATGTAGTCCCCTTACAAGTCGGCGAATGGAAATTCTATCATAACAATGGTCAACTCAAAGCAACTGGGAACTATATTGCAGGGCAAAAAAATGGTACTTGGATTCATTATTACCCTTCTGGAAATACTGAAAAAATGGGTGAATACTTAAATGGAGATAGCAATGCTGGGCCACTCAAATACTATTATGAAAGTGGTGAACTCAAAAGTGAAACTATTCCAAATTTTGGTTTTTCGACAGAACAAAAAAACTATCATATCAATGGACAAATTGCATCCAAAGGAGAGCTAGACTGGGAGAAAAAACAAAATGGAGAATGGGTTTATTATTATGAAAATGGTACTAAAGAAAAAGAAGGAAGTTATAGCAATGGTGAAAAAAATGATGACTGGAATTACTATGACAAAAAAGGAAATCCTATAAAAAAATAACCTCCCCTTTTCTTCACTTTTTCAAATCAATCAGTTTAACCACTGGTTAATTATTTTAGATAATTGGTTTGATTAATCAATTATTCTGTTTAAATTTAGCTGTTTTTTTAAGTAAATATGCCCATAGAGGGAAGTATACCTTTCTTTTCGACACAAATACTGGGTGTGTTTTTACTTGCTTATTTGACCGTTCTAATCATCATATAGAATATGCAGCAGTTATCAACCGATGGGTATTTGACCCCTCAGGAAAGGAAAGAATTAATGGAAATGCAAGATTGGAAAGCTGCTATAGCAATCCTATCACACTGGGGCTGGATCGCATTCGCTCTCTTATTGCCTTACTATGTTTATGGAACTTTATTTTTTCCTTTTAGTATAGCAATCTCTCTATTTATTATTGGCGGCAAACAGTTGGCTTGTGCCATTTTATTACATGATGCTTCGCATTATGCTGTTTTTAGCAACAAAAAAGCAAACGACTGGGTCGGTCGATGGTTTGGTGCCTATCCTATTATCCAAGATATGCTACGTTACCGTCCATATCATCGTTCACACCATATTAATACAGGTCTTCCTGAAGATCCTGACCTATTGCTTACTAGAGGATATCCAACCACTAGAAAAAGTATGCTTCGCAAATTCTTTAGGGATTTAAGCGGGCAGACAGGTATCAAAGCATTGATTGGTTTAATTGCAATGCAATTAGGTTATTTAGAATACAACCTGGGTAATAACCCTCAAAGAGTCTCTCAAAAAGATCGTACTTGGCTTGCCTTTCTCAAAGTATTTTTCAGTACACTAGGAGGTCCTATTATATTCAATGTTGCTCTCTGGGCTATTCTCTATTTATTCTTTAGTGGCTGGTTATATTTATTGTGGGTGGTAGCTTATATCACAACTTTCCAATTCTGTATCAGAGTCCGTTCTATGGCAGAACACTCTATGGTAGAAGATTCTACTGATCCTTATGCCAATACTAGAACTACCTACGCGAACTTCATAGAACGAATGTTATTTGCTCCTTATCATGTTAATTATCATGTAGAACATCATTTGTTAATGGGGGTTCCCTCTTACAACCTCCCCAAAATGCATCAATTAATTAAGCAGAAAGGCTTTTTTGACAAAGGTGTTTTGGAATATAACTATTGGAACATCATCAAAAAAGCTGCTCAAGAAAGTTAATGTAAATATCATCGGTATTGTTGTCTTCCTTTGAGTACCATCAAAGCACCACCACCCCAAGCACCCCATATCAAGTATTCAAACCTAGGATCTAGGATTTTGGAATCGAACGAATAAAGCACTAGTCCAATAGCGAGTAGTGCTACCCCGACTAGTATCCATTCCAATCCACCTCCTTTTTCAGCTGCTATTTCATCTCGTTGTAGCAGTTGATGATCAATATCACGCATTACTTGCTTTAGTTCAGCCCCCTCCAACCCCTTGGATTTAGCAACAGCTCTTATTGTTTCATAGTCTGCCCCTTCTACTACCATTTTTTCTAATATAGCTCTATAATCCATTACAAATACTGTTGAATAACTTCCCAATCTTTCTTTTGTTCCTCTTGCCAAGTAGATTGTTCAGTAGCGGTAGCTTTATCTTTAAAATCTACTTTCAATAAGCTATCTTTTCGATAAAAATTAACCTGTGTTAATAACTCTTCAATCTTACTTCCACTTTCATTTATAATTTCTTCCAATACAATATGTTCTACTGCAACTAACTCTCCTTTGAAAGTATAAAATCGCTTACAACCAATAGGCATTCCATCGTAATAATCAACATGTATTTGAGCCCAATTTCCCTCTCTAAAAAGTTCTATTGCAGCCGCTTCTATTGCTATCCCTTCAAAAGCCTCCAAAACAACTCCCTCTATATATTTTTTCTCCTTATCTTTTGCCTTCTCATAAGCTGTTTTGATCGTATCACAACTCAAAATTGATAAGGTAATTGTTTTTAGAGTATCCAATATAGCTACCGTATCAACAGTATTAGGAGCAACACTAACCGAGTCCATAATAGCCGCTGAAGCCGCTATTTCTGACCGAACTTTAGGTATAGGAGGAATCTTCTCAGGCTCATTCTCCTCACAGGCAATCAAAAAAATTATACAGAAACATAGTATTGAACTAAAATATCGCATAGGATAACAATTTATAAAAAAATAAAACCTCTATTGTAAGAAACGGCATATACAATGACATCCCGTTAGAAGCATCTTCATCAGATGTTATTACGCCTAGAGTTCTATAAAAGGGGCGGTGTTTTCGGTCCTATACGAATCTATTAGCAATAATGTCTATGAAGTTGTTTAGAAAATCCGTTTGTGACATGAACACTGTACTCAAAGATTCAGTGAATCTCTGAACAACAGAAAAAGATATTTCATTTGGACAGGAAGAGACTTTTTAAACAACTTCTATAGACCAAAAGTACAAAAAAAGAAAAACTGCAACTATTTTTAATTGTTATTTGTATATTATATCGTAACAATGCTTAGTTAACAACAGATAGCTATCACACTACAAAAAAAGTATAGCTTAGATAAAAAATAGCTACAATGTCTAGATAACTGATTGACTAAATTAAGTAGACAAATCATTAAAAGTAATTCACCTAATGGACAATAAAATTATTAAGGCCGCAAAATTTATAAGAAAAATGAGTAATAAAAAGAATGATAACGAAGATAGAAGAGTAAGAGCAGAATCGGTAGTTCGCAACCATGTTATTTGGTCAATGGGAGCTGGCTTAATCCCCATTCCAGTAGCAGATTTTGTTGCTGTAGCAGCGGTTCAGTTAGATATGGTACGAACACTTTCTAGCACGTATGGTATTGATTTCAGAGAAACAGAAGGAAAAGCACTCATCACTTCGCTAACAGGTTCTGGACTCTCTAGAATGGGTGCCAATGCTTTAGTTAAGTTAATTCCAGGTTTTGGGTCAGTACTAGGTGGAGTATCTATGTCCATCGTTTCAGGAGCTTCTACCTATGCCCTTGGACAAGTTTTCAAGAGCCATTTTGAATACGGTGGTACTTTCCTTGATTTTGATACCGATAGATTTCAACGTTATTATGACGAGCAGTTTGAAAAAGGAAAAACAGTAGCGAAAGACTGGAAAGAAGAGCAAGAACAAGAAAAGGAAGATACAAAAGCACCCGAAACGAAACCTCAAAAAGAAGCCACTCCTACTCCTGAAACAACAGCAAATCCCCAGACACCTCCTACTCCCCCAAAACAAGAGGATAATACTGCTATTATTATCAAAAAACTAAAAGACTTAGGTGAACTAAAAGATATGGGAGTATTAACAGAGGAGGAATTTACGCAGATGAAAGCTCAGTTAATTAAAAATTACCAATAATAAGTATTCCTTGATAAAGAATACAAAAATAGCAATCCATTTGGTTTTGCTATTTTTTTTAATTATTATTGATGTATATACATATAATGTAACTATATTAATAAAGAAATGCGAACAATCAGAAAAAAAATAAAAGCTCAGCAAGTCAACATGGGCGGTATTTTACTAGATCAACCACTACCTGTCAGAGGAATAGATCAAATAGACCCTTTTTTATTAGTTCATCATTGGAAAGATAAACTCGCCCCCAATCAAGATCCATTTGAACTCGGTGTAGGGCCTCATCCTCATCGAGGATTTGCACCTGTTACTTTCATATTTGAAGGAGCTCTGCATCACCGAGACTCCATCGGAAATAGTTCTATTATTACCCGTGGTGGCACACAGTGGATGAATAGTGGGAAAGGCATTGTTCATAGTGAACGTCCCCCAAAAGAGTTGGCGAAAAGTGGAGGTGATTTTGAAATTATTCAATTTTGGGTCAATGCTCCCAAAGCACACAAAATGGACCATCCCAATTATCAACCATTAACGGCCAAAGAAACACCAAAACTATTCTCTGAAGACAAAAAAATCACTCTGGGTGTAGTTGCAGGTACCATTCAGGACAAAATAGGAAAAATCAATACCTACTCCCCTCTTTTGATCTTGCGTCCTGTAATGCAAAAAGGAGGTAAAATGTCCTTTGAAATCCCTAAAAACTATAATGCATTTTGGTATCAACTAGACGGAGAAACTAATGTCAATGGTTCTATTGCTAAAGCTAAAGAGATGTTGTGGTTCAATAATGATCATAATTTAATACACCTAGAGGTGAAAGCTAGTGGTCGAGCTATCCTATTGGCTGGTCAGCCTATACAAGAACCTGTAGCTACTTATGGTCCTTTTGTCATGAATACAGAAGAGGAAGTAATGCAGGCTATTAGGGATTACCAAGGTGGAAAAATGGGGGTATTAAATGAACAAAACTTAGATTAGAATGAAACGTAGAACATTTCTAAAAAACATTAGTTGGGTCGGAACAGGATTGGTTGCATTTCCAGCATTCGCATTCGTAGAACACAATACAACCAATGTTCTTAACATTCCTTCTGAAGTACAAATACGACATGGGGTGTTTAATCTTAATTTATCTTCCAAAACTAGTCCTAATAGTTGGATAGAAAGTATTCGTCATAATCGTTTCTTGACGAATGGCTATGCCATTGGAAAAGAAGACTTAATTTCCTATTCCTTTGAACATCTACAACAACAGTATCAACTACTATATAAAGAAGAAAAATGCTATTGGTACCCTCCTGACATGGAGCATGCTATTCTGCTACATGAAAATATCCCTCATTGGAACAGTAGTTCCTTTGAAGTTAACTTTATCAATAGCAATATAATGTTACAGTGCAACCAAACCTGTTATTTACTACCCTTAGAAGAAGATACCATAGTCAATAATCAGACACTAACAGAAGGTCAAATGCTACGATGGGAAAAACCTAATCATCATCTAGAGATAACAAAACCTATTATTATTATCAAACAGAAAAATTAAACTATGGACAAGCCTAGAATAGCAGGAAAAACACCTCTAGCAGTCGAACTAGAAGCAGGAAAAACATACGCTTGGTGTTCTTGTGGACACTCTAGCAACCAACCTTGGTGTGATGGTAAACATGCGGGATCTGACTTCAGACCTATTGTATTCAAAGCCGAAAAAGATACTACAGGTTGGATGTGTAATTGCAAACACAGCAGTACCCCACAATTTTGTGATGGCTCACACAAGAGGCTATAAGAGCATGTTTAAGAATTAACTTCAAGCTGCAAATGTTTGATTTAGAATTCATTTTCGCCCAAATCGTTGATTTTGAAGAACTTAATTTTTAAACATGCTCTAAGACTTCACTATCCAAAAAAGCATCTTTTTAGGAAAAAGATGCTTTTTTTTCCTCTTCCTCTTCTGCTCTGATTCTCTTTTTCATCCTTGATAACGAAACAGGAGTTACCCCAATGTAAGCAGCTAAATCTTTTTGTGAGATACGTGTCATTAAACCTGGTTGCCTTGATACAAACTCTCGGTATCTTGTCTCTGGCTTTTCATTAATACTATTCCATATTCGTTGTAATGAGGCTGTCAATTTTTCTTTTAATACTTCATTATAACCTCGCATAATATTCCTATTCTTTAGCGAAATTTCGTCTATAGCATCCAATCTCGCTAAGAACAAAACCGTCGGTTCTATTGCTTGAATGCAAAGTTGGGAGGGCTCTTTTAGTAAGGTTGCGTGCCAATTCCCCGACAGACTAGTCTCTGGATAAAAATTCATAATTACTTGATTCTCCTTTTCATCCAAATAATATGTTTTTAGCAATCCTTTTGCAACAAAAAATATGTTTGCATTATTTTCTTCTAGCCTTACCACATAATCTCCTATTTTATATTGTTTAACAGTCACTAGACTCAGTATATCATATACATCATTCTCAACTATATAAGGAAATTTATTTTTGTAGTATTTTATAGCTTCTTGTAGTCCATTATCGTCTTCTAAAAACATTATTTGTATTTTTGTAGTAGTAGTTTCAAGTAATTAATATGTTTAAGTTTCATAAAACCTTAGAGTATATCTTGATATTATACACGGTATTACCTCTATAAACCTAGAAGCTGTTAAAAAAGCCTTTTCCTGTTCAAGTGAGATATCTTTTAAACAACTTTCTACTCAATTATTTCAAAATTAATGATTTTTGCAAAAAAATGAACTTAAAATTTAAATTAAGCCCACTGTTTATTTCAATCTAATTACACAATAGATATATAACGTCTATTTCGCAGAAACAACTACTCTAGACGCTGTTAAGTAGGTTAGTAGAAAGAATGTGGTATATAGAATCAAGTTATTTTTGTTTTTTTCAAGGCAGAATTTTAAAGATTTAGCGGGCTAAATCGATAAATTCTAACGCAGAAAAAAGGAAAGAAGAACTATTTTAGATTTGCCGTATTCTTTTTGCTCACTTACTTAAAATATAAAGTATACATCTTCTTTCTTATGACCAACTCTTCTCTTGCTCAATTATTTTTTGGTGCCTTTGCTAAAATACATCACTCTGAAGCTGACTATCAAACTAAAATCACCGCACACAAACAGTTACTTAGCAAGCTATTTCTTGCTTTTAGCAAAGAAGAGAATATCCAATTTACAACGATGTTTGCTCGGATTGCCTTTGTTTGTCATCAACAACAATTAAGCCCAGCATTGCAATGGCGGATTCATCAGTTTCGTAAAGTAGAACGAAAAATAGCCCTCCAAAACCATACTGAGGTAGATCCTCTACTCTACACAAATTCATTCAAAACGGTACTCTATACGACTGCTGCTCTCTGCAAAACAGCCGTCCCTGAGCCCCTTCAATCCCTATTACCAACTGAAGAAGAAAAAGAAACTTCTAGCCTCCTACATCAGACCAAAGAGCGGCTAGATTATCTGAGAGTAATAATACTGGAAGTAGATCCTCAAAAAGAACTACTTATTGGACAACCAAACGATCAGGCTAATCGTATTGTCATCAAGTATAACGAAACTGCATTCAATGAGCATTTCAATTCTACTATAAAAATTCTACTGGATAAATATAAAGGAGTCGCTACACTCAATCTATTAGATGTAACGATTAAAGATGACATTTACTATCCTAAAAGAATTGTTTTAGAACCTGATTTCTTGATGGATGTCAGTGCTATTTCAGAGTGTTTTCAGTGGTTTGGAGTTGCTCCAGAACTTTATTTACTCAAAAAATTCACTTCCTTTAGCTATTCTGTCCCTTTGATGCTTGGTAACATTGCTAACTTTTTTCTAGATGAGCTAATGCATAACCCATCTGTTTCTTTCAAGGATACTTTTCCTAAAGCATTTGGTCTCAATCCACTTGCTTTTGCTACCTTTTCTGATCGAGAAATTCGAGAAATCTATCAGAAAAGCCAACGTCATTTCACTTCGCTCAAAACGATTGTCAAAAAGACATTAAAAGAAAATGGGATTGAAGTTAAAGATTGTTACTTGGAGCCTTCCTTCTATTCTGAAAAATATGGTATACAAGGACGTCTTGATATTTGGCACAAAACAACTGCTTCTGAAAAAGCAGCCATTATAGAGCTAAAAAGTGGTAGCCCATTTGCTCCTAACAAATTTGGTTTATCTGTCAATCACTACACCCAAACAATCTTATATGATCTGCTAGTAAGAACGGTCTTTGGCAAAGATGTGGATCCTAATATGTACATTCTCTATTCCAAATTAGAGGTCGATCAGCTCAAGTATGCCCCACCACTAAAAGTACAACAAGATGAAGCGATTAAAGTCCGTAATCAATTATTAGGGATTGAAAAAATGCTCCAAGATTTAGATCAATACAACTTGGATGATCCTAATTTTTTAGATCGATTATCTCCTGATAGTCTACCTAAAGCTAAGGGATTTATTGCACGTGATCTACGAAACTTTGCCAGTCAACTATCTAATGCGAGTGACCTAGAGCGTCTTTACTTCATTAGTTTTGTTAGTTTCACTGCACGAGAACACCAACTGGCAAAAACAGGGGTAGCAGGAAAAGAAAATGTCAATGGATTAGCCTCACTTTGGTTAGACGACTATATTACTAAAGAGGAAGCCTTTGATCTCTTAGGTTTTCTTCAAATCACCAGCAACCAAACACATGAAGAGACACCTACCTTGACCTTCAAACGAACCACCAAAACAAATCCTCTAGCTAATTTCAGGCAAGGAGATATTGTCGTCATTTACCCCTTTATCCAAGAAGGTGAAAATGCCTTGACCAATCAAATATTCAAAGGAACAATCACCGCTATTGATGCCCAGCAAGTGACGGTTAGATTACATTGCAAACAGTCCAATGACGCCCTATTCAAAAACATTCAAAACTGGCATATAGAACATGACATGATGGACAGTAGCTTTAGAGTCCAGTATCAAGCCCTATTTTCTTTCTTGTCTGTTGACCAACGAAAAAAAGAGTTATTATTAACGACTAAAGCTCCTGAAAAAGTAGCTCCTAAGTCCTTACGTTTCCACAATCCAAACCTAAGTACGGAACAACAAAAAATTCTACAAAAAGCACTCGCCACTAAAGACTATTTCTTACTCGTAGGCCCTCCTGGTACTGGCAAAACCAAATTCATGTTGGCAGAACTTGTGCAGCAACTCCTGTTTCAGACCAATGAACAAATCTTATTGCTTGCCTATACCAATAGAGCAGTAGACGAAATTTGTGAGGCCATTCATAGTTTTGCTCAAGAGGACTATATTCGTATTGGTTCGCCCTATTCGACAGATCCAAGATATGTAGATCAATTGTTTAGTATCCAAACCAAAAAAGTAACTACTCGAAAAGAGCTTTCTAATATCATTACAGAAAAGAGAATTTTTGTCTCTACCGTAGCTTCTATTGCTAATAGACCAAGTCTACTGCAACTCAAAAAATTCAATACTGCAATCATTGATGAGGCTTCTCAAATACTAGAACCAATGCTAGTGGGCATGTTACCACATTTTCAGCGTTTCATATTGATTGGCGACCACAAACAGCTCCCCGCAGTTGTATTACAAGAAAAAGAAAAATCTGCCATTAGCCACCCTCACCTACATCAAATTGGACTCTCTAATCGTCGAAACTCTCTATTCGAACGACTCTATACACAAGCTCAAAAGTGGGGTTGGGATTGGAGTTATGATATGCTGCATCATCAGGGTAGAATGCACGAAGATATTGCTGCCTTCCCTAGTCATTATTTTTATGACAATGAGCTATTGGAACTCCCCAAAGAACTCCCCATTAGTATTTGGCAACGTTCTCCCTTGAATTATACAATACCTGATAATAGTCCTCCTTTGTTACAGCAACTTGCTACAAATCGAATGTTGTATTTGGAAAGTAAAACAAACCCAACTCATAATCCTAAAACCAATTTAGATGAAGCTGCTTTAGTCGCTAAAATAATTGCCCACTTTGATACCCTATACCAAGCAAATGGTAAAGTATTACAAGCAACTGATATTGGTGTCATTACTCCATTTAGAGCTCAGATTGCTCAGATTAGACATACACTCGCTCAAGCCAACAAAGGATATGAAGATTGTACAATTGATACCGTAGAACGCTACCAAGGAGGAGCTAGAGAAATCATTATTATTTCTTTATGTATGAATACTTCTTTTCAGATGGAAAGTATTATTTCGCTCTCTGATGATAACAAAGTAGATCGAAAACTCAATGTGGCCCTTACTCGTGCTCGGAAACATCTTGTTTTGATTGGAAATAAATCGTTAATGTCCCAAGATGAACGATATCGAAATTTAATTTCATGGATACAAGAGAGAGTATTACCTACCAACCACTAATATCTTATATATTTGAAGTTGTGTACCTTTTTCATCTAAAAAAATTATACCTATGAAAACTACTCTTCTTTTATTTCTAGCTACATTCCTACTCACAGCTAGTTGTAGAACCGACCAACAAGAAGCCTCTTATGAAATTGTAATGGACTCTATTGTAGTGACCAAGTTTTCAATGACAGACATCAATGGGAATCCTTGGGATTCAGGTTTAGGAAACAACCCTGACCTTCAAATCGAGCTAACTTCTAATCAAGGTTCTTTTGTTAGAATTATGACCAACCCTCTCATTGATGTTGATAATACCCAAAATCGCAGTTTTGGTCTATTGAACTGGCAGTTAGGTTCTAAAAAAGCATCTGAACATTCTTATCGATTAGATTTATTCGATAATGATAATGGATCTAATACTCCTATGAATCTTAAAAGTGATATTGAACTAGCCAAAGATGCCTCTCCCTTGGATATTATTTCCACTGACGGTCGCTTTGAAGCCACACTATACTATCATCACTAAAGTGGAGTATAACATACACAAGAGAGATCTCATCAAATATTTATAGACTCACATACGAAAACACCTTATTATTTCTTTATATAAAGATATAGTACTTATATTGTTTGTTGGTTCAAATTCATTAACTCGTCTAAACCCCATCTAATTTTGAAGATAGAGATTGCACACGATATGCTTGCCCGCAAGGTCTACCAAAAAGCAGATGCAGATGATAAAACTCGCCTTAAAGTAGCTGGTTTTATTCATAACAAGTATATCTTTTATCAAGATACGAACAAACTTCTTAGTAATGATGATTTAGTTTATATTAGTCATTTTGATGACCAAATTGTACTCTCTAAGGAAGAGAAAAAATTCATCAATGACAGTAGACGTAAAGCGAAAATTGTCAACACCTCCATCTGGACGACAGTAATGGTTGTTTTTGGGGCTCTCATCTGGTTGGTTATTAGCAACTATAGTGCTTGGGTATCTGCTCGTGACTCTAATCTTCAATTAGCCAAGGAACAAGCTAACCTAATAGAAACTAAAGATTCTATACAACAGCTATTGGATAATACGATGCGGCTCGAAAATATAGTAGCGGTTCAAGATGACTCGATCGGAAGAAGCAAAGAACAACTTAAAAAGCTTGCGATGGATCGTAAGATATTGATCATACAACTCCAAGAGACGAACGAAAAACTAAAGTTAGCTTATGCAAAAATAGAAGGCGAGCAAATAGATTTACAAAAAGAGCAAGTAAAATTAGAAGGAGCGTTAAAACAAAAAATCGTAGAGACAAAACGTGCTAATCAGAAATTGACCAATCATCAAAAATCACTAGCACTCAGCCAAAAAGCTCAACTATTGATGGCAAGTAACAATGGGCGACCTTCTGACACGCAAATTAAGCAAGCTTTTAAACTTGCTCGGCAATCATGGGATTTGTTTGACGATAATAGTCAAGCAATGGATGTAATCAACGAAATTAAAGCCGCCAAAATATCCAAAAGTGGTAGTTTTCTGGATAGAGATGTTCCTAAATATACTTACACCAAAAGCCAAATAAAAAGTACTATTAACAAATTGAATTCTATCCTAAAATAATTAACAAGCTTTAGAGCATGCTCTTATTAGCGACCTGTATATATTGAAAGTAGAACTATCACACGATTCTCTAGCCAAAAAGATTTATCAATTGGCTTCTAATGAAGACAAAACCCTCCTGAAAATGCGGGCTTTTGTAGAGACTCGTCATGCTCACTTTCAAGAGAATCACATTTGGTTAACACAAGATGACCTCAACTATATCTCCCCTTATCTTCATCAAATTCAACTTTCTACTGAAGAGGCTGCCTTCATCAGAAGAAGCAGACGCAATAATAACAAACGATTAATCATTACTATTGCTGGTGGTGTTTTTTCTCTACTCATACTAACCGCCATAACTGTTGTTTCTTTTTCTCAATGGAATGTAATTAGTAAGGCAAAAGACACTCAAGAAGACCAGCTCAATAAATTGGAAGCAGCAGTAAAAAAACGAAAAGAGGCAGAAGATTTAGCCGCCCGTATACTTAATGGTGAAGTGAATATGGATAGTCTGAATCTCAATACCAATAGCGATTCTTTACTTATCAAGGAGCTCGTTATACTCTATGATACCCTAGCAAAAGAACAGCTCGTAAACGAAAAAGAAAGAGATATTGCTCAATCTGCTCGACTCAGTACCCTCGCTCAATCTGTCATAGATGTAGAGGTTAAGACCAGCTCTGAAAAGAAAGTAAAAGAAGCACTGTTATTGGAGATTGTGGGGACGTCTCTCAATCTCAATTCAGAAAATGTTCAAGCCCTAAAGTTATTAGGACAACTGTCTGATGCCAAGTTAGAAGATTTTGTAGAGCGTGAAACTAAAGAGATTGTAAATGATGCTGCCAAACAAATTGGGAGTACCGGTAAATTAGCAGAAGCTAAGTTCTTAGCAATTTTTTCGGAGGGAAATGAAATTGGAGCGAAACAAGGTCAAGGAGAAAATATCTTAAAGTTTATCAAAGAGGAAGCAAAACGAATGCAACCCAAGATAAAAGCAGAGAAGAAAAAGCCCTCTAAACCACAAATGCTGGAGCAATTTCGCACACAACCGATAACACCACAAACAAGCATGGCAGCCCCATCATTACCTCCCGATAGGTCTCCTTCCTCCTACTCTAGTAATGAGGTTAATGTTGACGCTCCACCTATTGCCCAACAAATCCCCAATCGTAGAGAACAACGATTACAGGATATTCCTTGCGAACTTATCAATGGGCTATCTTCCGAAAAATGGAATAACCTAAGTGGAATAAAGAGTAGAAAAAGCCTGTTTTTTAAGTATGATAACAATAATACACTATCGCTCAAATTAGCAAAAGGATTTAATATTTTTTCGAAAGATGAAATCACTTTGGTTTCTATAGTAATGACTAATGGCGAAACCATTGATCTCACCAATTTTGTATGTAAAAAAGAAAATCGATTCTTAATAATAAGAATTGGAATTGAAAAAATGGAACAGTTAGTTCTATTGAACAATACAGTGGCTCAAATTGATATTCTGACAGATAATAAAACATTCGAAATGAAATTAAACCCTATTTATCAAGCAAATCTAAAAAGAGCAACCACTTGTTTCTTTGGACAATAAATCTATTGATCATACTGATATGAAAGTAGAACTGACACATGACACACTAGCAAAAAGTATCTATGAAAAAGCTTCGCACGATGATAAAGTCCTATTAAAAATAGCCAACTTCATTAGAGAACGACAGCTCTATTATCAAGAGAGTAAAACACTTCTATCTAAAAAAGATTTAGAATATATTGCTCCCTATACTAGCAAGATTGTACTGTCCGCAGATTCTATACAACTCATAGCAAAAAGCAAAACAAAAGCAGATAGAAACAAAAGATGGACAATGATTATCATTGTGCTTGCCAACCTCATCCTATTGGGTGGCATTGGTTATATTACTTATGCTAAATATGTTCTTAGTAGGACTAAAATAAAAATAGAAACTAGTCAAGCAAAAATAAGAAAAGCTAACCAAGCTAAAGCTGCTGTCGATAGAAGAATAGACTCTCTGATTAATCTAAAACAATCTAATGCCCCTAATTTAGCTTTCAATCAGATGGAATATGCTCAAAACCTTGTTAACAGCTATGATACTCTCAAAAAAGTAAATCAGTCTATATCCAAAGATAAAAAAATTGCTCAATCTGCTACACTTAGCAATTTGGCAACTACTGTATTGTTAGCAGATCCCCCAGAAGAAGACTACGCTTTTAGGTTATCTGCCACAGCCTGGTTACTCAACCATGAAAATTCACAAGCCATAGAAGTATTGCAAGAACTTTATGAATTATCAGAGGAAAACTTACAGGAAAATCTCCTAGAAAACACTGATAGTTCTTCTGTAAAGCAAATTATTCTTCATCAAAAAAATAAACGTAACAAAGACTATTTGAGTGATAAAGAAATGGCTATTCTCTTCGAGAAAAACAATAAGATTCTAAATGCTCAGAATAGTATTAAAACAGAGAATCAACCTGCTATTCCATTAGAAAAACAAGTCCAAAAAGCTCTACAAAAAAAATAATACCTTGAAAAACTGTTATGCTCTTTTTATTGGCATCGACCACTACACGGCCGATATTCCTAACTTAAATGGTTGCCAATTGGATGCTCTTCGCATGCAAAAGTACATTGCCCAAAATATAGATACGGATCATTATCAACTTCATAGTCAACTTCTGGTCTCTGAAGGAGAAATTCCCCCTACCCGCCAACATATTATTGAGCAAATAAAAGTACACTTAGGACAAGCCAAGAAAGAGGACTATATCTTGTTTTTTTATGCCGGACATGGCTCTACCGAGAAAGCTCCTGCTTATTTTGGAGAAACCGATGATAATTTTCAAACATTAGTTCCTCAAGATGCTCGTACGACCGATCCTACAACAGGTCTCCCTATCAAAAATATTCTAGACAAAGAACTTCGCTATCTTTTTCATCAAATATGGCAAAAGGAACAACCACAACTGATTTATATTCAGGACTCTTGCCATTCCACAGGAAGTAATCGACTAGCAGAACACCAAAAACAAGTACAAGAAATATTTGCCCAAACAATTGCCCTAAAACAAGAGCAAACGTCAACAGAAAATCAAAAAGAAATAGGTATTCCTGTGGCTCGTTACACGATGCCCACGACAGACGAAAAAGCATTGCACCAATGGGAAAACAATGATTCCCAAAAACTGCAAGAGCTCTACACTGGTTTTGATACTGCCATCATGCCTCTACTCTTGAGTAATATCCAAACCCCATTAGTAGCTCCAGATGAATTATTGCCTTTAGCGACACAAGTACATCTAGCTGCCTGTGGCAAGCAAGAATACGCTTATGAAGTAAGCCCTTCAGGAGGAGTATTCACCAATACCCTTCTCAAGATCCTCCATGCCAATGGTAATAACATCTCTTATCAACAACTACTACAACGTATCAAACTATCGATTGGTGGAGCATTTGAACAATCGCCAAGCCTATTCATCAATGACCCAGATACTACTAAGATTCATCAACCTTTTTTAGGTGACTTACTTCGCAAGAAAACAAGTAGTGGCACCTCAATAGGAACTGATATTTTCAAAGGCTTTTTCCCTGTTGGGCACAATAACGTGAGGGGCTGGCATATTAGTGCCTCCGAAATGCTGAGTCTACCTCGACTTTCACCTCAAACTATCCAACAAATTCCAATTGAAATATTTTACCAAAATAGCAAACCTAAGGGAAAAGCTAATGCCGTAATTACACAAGTCACCCCACAGTACAGCAAATTTCAATTTACAGCATCGGGCCAACCACCTGCTATAGAGGATGCGACTAAACTAGTCGCAATGATCCCTCCCCAATATACCCGCCGTTGGCGAGCCAAAGTAGCAATCGATCCAAGTATACCTCTTTCTATTTTTGAAGATACCTTCGAAACCAAACAGCTTGCTAAAACGATGGCAGCAGGTGGGCGAAGAAAATTAATGTGGGTCGACAACTGGGCTCAATCCGACTACTATGTAGAACAACAAGGACAATGGTTAGCACTCTATACGCAAGCTACCAATACACTTATCGTACGTGCTGCGGATGCTATTTATCTGACGGATGAACAAGAATGGGTCATAACCGAAAAAACCGCTCTTAGTTGGCAACGATGGCAGAATAATACTTATACTCCTGTAGAAGACCAAACACAACTTCGTTTACAAGATCTACCAGAAAGAGCCAGTATTGCATTGCTGCGAATATTACTAGATCTTTTTGATAATACCAATCCGAATACTAGCTTCAAGATTGGGTATAAACTTCCGACTAGCAATCAACATTCTCTAGAACAATTTCTAGAAGAAGAAAAACGAACAGCAACTTATTTCAATCATTTCATCAATTGGAAATCGTTTGATGAGGCAGACTACGTGGTAGAAACAGGTATTGATGGCTGGGAAGTTTACCCTATTGAAAGTGAAGAAGTCAATCCACTTCCCTTATTCGCCAAAACAGCAGGGTTTTCAAAAAAATCTGCTTTCAATCTACTCACTAATTTACAAAAATTAACAAAGTGGCTAACTGTTCAGAAACTATACAATAGTCTACAAACAGGAAAGTTAGGAAACCTTCCTCTAGAGCTAAAATTTACTTTCTATAAAGATAAACAGCGAACACAATCTACGTCCAAAACGCTATTTCTAGGAGAGAGAAGCAGTTTTGATGATTACGAAAAAGGAAGCCTTAGTCCGCTAGAATTAGTAGAAAATGAGGCACTTCGATTTGTGGCAGGTGAACCGAATTTCATTCAGTTTGACTTGGCGATTCAACTAGGAGATTATTCCTTGCCTATTTTCTATTCTACTTTGTTATTGAATGACAATTATGGGATTAGACCGCTCCAACAAGATCTGGGCTGTCACCTACTCCCTCCTAATCAAACCGCTTTACTACCAACCATCAAAATCAATCAACCCGCACAAATGCGACTATTTTCTGCCTCACAAAGCAAAGCAATTTATTATCTCAAGCTATTTGTAGGGTTTCAACGATTTGATATATCAGGACTCTTGCAAGAACCTCTTCCCCCTCCCACTCCCACTGCTCGAATTCGTGCAACAAAAAAACAGTACAGAGGCTACCAAATACAAACCCCATCCACTGGAGAACAACCAGGAATGTGGGCTAGTTTTGTTATCCCTATTATCGTAAAATAGACTTCAAACTTGAATACTATCAAAAGGACATTATTATTATCATTCATCCTCTGCTATCATATAGCAGCTTTTGCTCAACAAAGAATTAACGATCAGCTCTACCAATTCAATAAGCAATACTTGCATCTAGGGCAACTTGAATACAAAAATATTGACGGCATTTTGCTAGATGACTTCAAGCAAGTAGGCATCTATTCCAATCGTTTTTCCAGACTTTCGTCCAATCTATTAGATTATAAAGGAAGTCTGTTTTACATTGGTGTAAAAAATAGTCTGGCAGTAAAATTTCCTAATAAAAAAGATAAAAAAATACTCCCCAATCTAGAAAAAGACACCCCTAATCGAGGGGCTAATTACCTTTTACAGTCAACAACAGGAATACTCCATATCAAAGATTTGGATCAAAAAGCAGGCTATCAAATTTATAAATATGATGAAACAGGTAAGCTCCTATTTGAAACTAAAATCAAACACAGTCGATTAATTGAAAAATCATCTTATCAATATTACCTTCCTTACTTAAAATATAAACTACATACCCCTGATTACATTTTCTTTACCTCTTATGAGCAGCCTATATCCAAAACAATACGCCTAGATGTACAAACAGGAAAAAAGAAATTATTTGATTTCACACTAGCAGGGGTTATACTAGAAGAGTCTAAGGATTCTGATGTGGTGGGTTATCTCCGATTTGATGCCAATGAAAGACAATTACTAATTGACTACCTAGATAAAAATTTCATAGTTAAGCTCGCCTCAAAAACAACCATCAATACTGTAGAGACATTACTACATCAAGATACTTTATTGCTAGTGTGTTACAATGATAAAGCTCCGCTGACAACTCTGTTAGCATTTGATCTCAAAACTCAACAAGTAGTTTGGGAAAAACAAATCCAACCTAAACGACAAGTCAAGACTCCTTTCTATTTTAATAAAGTCTGGCTCAGTAGATTTGAGCAGAAAATAATACTCGAAAGTTACGAATCGGCAGGAAGACAACTTCATATTTTTGATTGGGATAATGGAGATATACTTTGGAAAGGATGATCAACATGAAAAAATACATAGCTGAATTAATTGGCACCTTTGCACTGGTGTTCTGTGGTACAGGAGCCATTATCATTAATGACATTAGCAATGGAGCAATCAGTCATGTTGGAATTGCTATGACTTTTGGATTAATTGTGATGGCAATGATCTATACCTTCGGGAGTATTTCAGGAGCTCATATCAACCCTGCTGTTTCCATTGCTTTTTCGTTGACCGATAGATTTGATAAGAAAAAGCTATTAGGGTATCTCATCGCTCAACTATTAGGAGCATTTTTAGCATCTATTACATTGAGAATCTTATTTTTAGAACACCTAAACTTAGGGAGTACACTCCCCTTAGGAAGTTGGTATCAATCCTTTATCTTAGAGGTAATATTGACCTACTTCTTAATGCTAGTAATTTTATTTGTGAGTCAAAACAAATCTGTCACCCAATTTACAGGTATGGCTGTAGGAGCTACTGTACTGTTGGAAGCTATGTTTGCTGGCCCTATCACAGGAGCCTCCATGAACCCTGCACGATCTATAGCTCCTGCTGTTATTTCAGGAAATACATCTAGTCTATGGATTTATATTCTGGCTCCTACCTTAGGAGCTATCCTAGCTAGTTTGACTTGGAAATTCATGAAAGAAGAACAATAGACGTTATTGCGAATAGAGTTGTATAGAGGTAAGAGAGCAGATTTTTTTGATTGGGGAAATAAACACGCAGAATCATAGCCCTAGCTATGAGTTCGAGTATTTATAAAGCCAATCAGAAAAAGATGTTTCTTCTTACCATACGAAACTATTCGTAATAACGTCTAATAAGTTGGGAACGATTTTTTAGTCTCCCCTGTTAGGCGGTAAAAAAATACCATGAAAAAAATACCAACTATATTTGATAGGAACTGGGATGGCGATAGAAAAGTAAATGCAACCCTTATTGTTCCCGATTTTGATTTCCAAAATGCCATCGCTACTGAAAAGCTGGATGGAACCAATGTCAGAGTTACGGTACGAAATCATACGGTCGTCCGTGTAGAAAAGAGACGAAATCCCAATAAAATTCAAAAAAAGCAAGGAATCAAAAACCCTTGGTATGTTGACGCTAGTGAACTGGACAAATCAGATGCTTATATATTTGATGCGGTCCAAAACACAGACTTCTCTGATGTCCCTGATGGCGAATGGAGTGCAGAAGCCTTAGGTGAAAAAATTCAAGGCAATCCATTGAACCTACAAGGACACCAACTTTTCGTTTTTTCGCTAGATAGCTGGAAACAAAAAGTAATTTATCCAAATGTTCCTACCGAATTTGAAGCTTTAAAAAAATGGCTTCCTCTACAAAAAAGTATCTTCGGAAATGATTGTGGTATTGAAGGTATCGTTTGGCACGATCTAAATACTGGGGCTATGTGTAAGATCAAGCTTAAAGATTTTAGTTATAAGAAATAGTTATTCTAAAAACAGGATTTATGAGTAATCTACTCTTCGCTATTTTTTAGCTACAAACAAAAATTCTAAACAACTTCTATAAAACCATTTATAAACAAAGATTATGCATCTCTACATAGAAGAAATGAAATTAGGCAACTATGCTAATATCAGTTTTTATACGGCATTAGAAGCTTATTACAATATGGGGTTTGAAGTCACTACGGTAAGTGATTGGGAGAGTCTTGAAATAAAAGATGATAATATCTTTTTGGGAAGTATAGCCTATATGCACCAAGCATTGAAAAAGATGGGCATACCATTACCTAACTCCAATGATTACCCTTTATCCTTGCGGAAATTTCTCAAAAGAGAGGTATGGACCTCTACTATCAATACTATTGCTGCTAATCCAGAAGATTGGGGCGTATTTGTAAAACCCAAAACAGAAAAAAAGAAATTTGTAGGACGACTAATACAGTCGACCAAAGACCTTGTCTCCTGTGGAGACCTGGAAGATGATACAGAAATATGGGTTTCGGACCCCATCAATTTCGTGGCAGAATGGCGGGTATTTGTACGATATGGAAGAGTACTGAGTGTACGTCCCTACAAGGGTAATTGGAGAGCTAATTTTGATCCTACCATTATTGAAGAGGCAATCGCTTCTTTTGAAAATCCACCTGCTGCCTATGCTTTAGATTTTGGACTGACAGACAAAGGTGAGTTTGCATTAGTAGAATTTAACGATGGTTACAGCTTGGGAAGTTATGGGCTTTTTTACATTGATTATGCTAAATTGCTCTCTGCTAGGTGGGCAGAAATAACCAAACAACAAGACTTGTGTTATTTTTAATAAAAATCACAGTTGTAGTGAATGGATTGAGGAGAAAATTTTTCTTTTTTTGTATGTTTGTCCATTATTTAAACCATTCTAATCATTAGAAAATGACAAACATAGAAGTTACTCATAAGGTATTTTTTGATATTACAATTGATGGAAATCCTGCTGGACGTATTGAAATTGGTCTTTTTGGGGATATTGTACCCCGTACGGTTAAGAATTTTTATGAATTGACCACTATGGAGAAAGGATTTGGCTACAAAGGCTCTATTATCCATAGAGTAATCAGAGAATTTATGCTACAAGGAGGAGATTTCGAAAATGGTGATGGCACAGGTGGAAGGTCAATTTATGGTGGAGAATTCCCTGATGAAAATTTCCAACTTAGACATGCCGATAAAGGATGGGTTTCGATGGCTAACGCTGGACGAAATACGAATGGTTCTCAATTTTTTATTACGTTTGTTCCTACTCCATTTTTGGATGGTGCTCACACCGTATTTGGAAAAGTTTTGAGTGGATTAGAGGTCATGGATAAAATAGAAGTACTCCGAACCAATCGATACGATAAGCCAAATAAAGAAGTTCTTATTGCTGACTGTGGAGCATTGCCTATTGAAGCTCCTCTATTAGTAAGTTTATAATGATAGCTCACTTTCACTATTGCCAAACATTCCTTAAATCACAATGAGTTTAAGGAATGTTTTTTAAGAAGATGTTTAAAATTTAAGTTGAAATTAATGCTTAAATATCCACAAAATATAATCCCCCATGAACGATACCCCACTTGACAAAGACCTAGCTCAAAAAGATTTAAGACAAATACTCGCTGCAATCAAAAACGCTGGACATCGCAATGCTTTTAAACATAAAAAAGGCTATATCATAGTCAAAAAAGGTACGCTAGTAAAAGTACGCATCTTCTTAGACGAGCATGAACAGCCAGTGGTCAGTACCATGCCTCTAAGCCCAGAAGAAATCATGTTCAATGTTATTTTGCTGGTTGTTTTCTTATTGATTGGGGGTTTCTTTTTTGTATTAATGTTTGTATATAAGTATTAATTCAAAATAAATAATATGTTATATTTACTTTCAAAAAGATGGGAA
>CAYOJF010000085.1:0-22842 GCA_964404215.1 uncultured Aureispira sp.
AATAGCATGTTCTAATAAGTGCATAAAACCTTTTAGATCCAGATAATCAACAATCACATCTCTAGCTCCTAACTGTTGCAATAGCTGGACATCGCCCAATCGGCGAACACCAATAAAAGGCATATCAAGATTGCGAGTAGTCGTGACATCCCAGCTCGCATCTCCTATGTAGACGATTCTATCTACTTTTCCGATATCTTTTTCAGCGTGGGAAATAGCCTCTTGAATGATTTCTTCCCGAGTATAGTTGTCATCGGCATAGCCACAATACATCGTATTATAATCTAGTCCTACATGATTGAGTTTGATCTTAGCAGGTGCTGCCCATCCTCCTGTAGCAATTCCTACATGGTAATTATCTAAGTTTTGTAGATGCCGAATTACTTCTACTGCTCCCCATACAGCTTTAAAATCATCTGGCTGCTCCATTCGTAACCTTTCTAATTGGGCGATATATTGATTTCTGAAATTCTCTTTTTCTCCTGTAGTTGCCTTTCGTCCAAAATGATTGGTATAGACCGTTTCAAAAATCGTTTCGTCTGTTACATGGGTGTAATCATTCCAATTAATACTGGGAAAAGGCTTTCCGAATACAGCCTCATAAGTCATCGCAAAAGCTTTGCTATCCGCTTTATCCGAATGTACCAAGGTTCCGTCTATATCAAAAATTATGAGTTGCTGCATGGTACAATTGGTTTAGTTTTTAAAATTTGAGAGAAATAGTTTCATGTGGAACTATAGCGGTTACTTAACTGTCAAAACAGATGATAACTTGAATTGTTTGTTCGATAGGTTTTGATATTGTTAGTAATATTCCTCAATTATTAATATATTACTGTATCTATTTTTCATGGATTCATTACAAAACACCTATAAAAGCCAATCCAATATGGACTTTAAAAGCGAAATGCAAAAACTCCAAACTTTATTTGATGCTCAAAAATTTGAGGAAGTACTAGAACAAGGAGAGGATCTAATTGATGACTTTGAACAAGAAATTGACTTATTTTTGCTATTAAGTAGAGCTGCTTTTCAGACAAAAGCTTACTCTGATGCTAACTACTATCTGCTCAAAGCAAAGGTAATAGATGCCTCCAATATCAGGGTATTGTTACAGCTAGCTGCACTCAAGGTAATGACTAAAGATACCATAGGGGCACAGGAATATTATACTCAAATACTAAGTATAGATCCTAACAATACCGTTGCTCAAACAGCTATTGCAGATCTTTTTTATGGTGATAATATGTATAGTGCTGCTATTGAAAACTATCATAAAGCGATCGCACTAGATGCTCAAAACAAACTGACCTCTGATGCCTATGCACTTCTTATTTACAAAACAGCCTCTTCCTATCTAGCAGAAGGAAATGCTACCGCTGCCCTAGAGTTTTTAGAAGCAACTCCTTTTTCGGAGTTTGATGAAATGGTCGAGCTCGTTACCCGAAAGGTACATACAGCACTAGAAAACAGAGCGGAGATCATTGCGAGTACACAACGACTACATGAACATAACCCAGCTCAGACCAGCTATATTTTTGATCTGATTCAGTTCAGTACAGAGGATGAAGAGAAAATTCCTCTGTTCGAACAATTATTTAAACTAGAACTCAATAAGGTAGAAAAAGTACGAGCTCATGAAGGGAGAGCGATCCTTTATGCCAATCAATTGAACTGGCAAGGAGCAGTAGATGATCTGACTAAGGCTATTGAAATAGAGCCGAGTTGGTTTAGTTATCAACAACGTGCCATTGCCAATGAGGAAATAAAAGCTAAAAAAGCAGCTCTAAAAGACTGGACACAAGCAATCAAATTAGTCGAAAGCCCTTATCCAACTCTACACCTACGTAGGGGAGAGTTATTATTGAAGGCCAGTCTGTATGATAAGGCTATTCTTGATTTCCAAAAAGTACTCGAACTGACCAATAAATCAAATGGAAAAGCCTATTACAACCTAGGGGTTGCCTATAACAAACAAGGAGATAAAGCCACTGCATTCAAAATGTTAGTACATGCTGATACGCTAGGTTTTACCAAAGCTCAAGAATTGCTCCTCAAAAACTTCAGTACACAATTGGCTAAAGTTCGACAGAAAAAGTCCGCTCAATTGAGTAGTACTTTCAAAGGAGAAGAAAATAGGAATCAACAATCGCCTATTTTATCCAAAGCATTTGATAAACTCTGGGTACCTGACATGGCTAAGTTCTTACGCACAATAGAAACAGAACTCCAATCTTATCCTGGTTCTATTATGAAAAAAGTGTTAGAAGAAACTTCCAAAGATCTATTTTTGATTACCCCTACAGGGCTTCTTTTTATGGAAGGATCTCAAACCGTTACAGAAGCCTATTATCGTGTAGAAGTAGAATCTGAACATTCGATTTTACTAGAAGTACAACCGACTAAGGGAGGCGATATAGAAAATATGCGTCTAGCATTTTATGAAGATAATCTAATGATTTCTTACCCCGTCAATGACACAGAAGTTCCGGCCAAGTATTTCTTAGCAGCTACCAATATCAGTGATGACCAAAAGAAACGATTAGAAAACAAAGCCATAGATATACCTTATTTAGATTCCATCGAAAATTCTATTGCGACACTAGTTGAAAGCTAGCTTTTAGAGCATATTTAAGAATTAAGTTCTTCAAAATCAACGATTTGGGCAAAAATGAATTGATTTGAGGATTAAATAAACCTCTTTTAAAGTTTGATAGCAGCCTGTCCCCAATGAAACTTGTCCATGATCCTCACGGATGTGATGGAGGGGCTATCATGACTTAAAAAAGGTGCAATTGAATTCTAAATCAAGCATTTGCAGCTTGAAGTTAATTTTTAAACAGGCTCTTAGTACTACATATTAAAATTATATTATAATAATTGATTTTTTTTGTGTAAATTCACCTGTTTCTATCTGAAAACACCTCATTTGAGAAACAAAATAATAGCAACCAATATCTAACTTCAAAATATCCTATACAATGACTTTTGATGATTTAAAAGATTACATAGACGCTGCCGATGAGGCGATAAAAGTCTGTGAAGAAAAAAAGGGAGATTTCCCTACTATGACGCAAAAAGCATTAGAACATTTGACAACAGCCAAATCGCTACTCAAAGAAGCAAAAAGTGAAAATGCTTTGGCTGGTTCAGATACTGCGGAAGATCTGCAACGCAAAGCTAAAAAACTTTACAAGGCTCTAGAAAAAGCAACTAAAGAGCAATTGAAAGTCGCTGATATACAAACGTCTATTGCTGAATTTTTGGAAGATATTTTGGAAGAAAATATTACCCAGGCAGCTCAAAATGTATTTAAGTATCGTAAATTCAGAACCCAATTACAAACCACTCTGACCAATACTAAGTTAGAGATGGCTATTGCCATTACACAACTGTTACTACACCTCAAAAATGAAGGTACTAATAGTGATATACTATCAGATGTCAATGTATTTTTGGAAGAATTACGAAAATTAAATTTCTATGAAACCACCAAGGATGACAAAAATCGAATCCTAGATGTATTCAAGGAAATGACTCACCAATACTGGATATTCAAGAGTAATAGACAAAATAATGTTCGTAAAGGAGCTAAAAAAGAATACAAGAAACCACTCAAAGAGCTACTAGACAAAGCCATAGACTATACTGAAAATTCAAAAATATGTTGGGCACATTGTCATCGTCTTCGTGATCGTTTGGATAATAATAAATATATCAACGAAGTTCGTGCAGAACTCAAAGTATTGGACTTTGAGAATACACTAACCATAGCAATGAAGGATATTGCTAGAATAGAGAATTCAATCAAAAAAATGATTCAATCTTTTGCTCCAGAGAAGGCAGAAGAAATGTTAGGGAAATTAGATGCGGTAGAATTGCCGAAAGAAATTGACTGGTTGAAAAAAGCCTATAACTTAAGCACCTGGGCATACGAAAACTATGGTGAAGATTTAGGATCCTACTTGGGTCTAGAACAAGAAGCCCCATTTGAGTTCGAAGTAGCAGCACCTGGTTTTGATGCAGAAGTTTATATCCCTGGATTTCATGCAGGTTTTATGAGTGTAGGTTTTGAGTTTGGAGCCTCTCTTAAGGCGAATGCCAAATTTGATGGAAAACTACAATTGCATAATTTTTTGAGTGCGGCAGAGCCTAAATATGTATCGGGAGAATTGAACGCCAGTGCTGGACTAGAAGCATCTGTTTTTGCGGGTATCGCTCTAGTTATCTTAGAACTAATCAAAGCTTCTGGTAGAGTTACCCTAACAGGAAATGCTGGAGCAGTGGCTAAAGCAAATGTAGAACTCACCAAACGAAATCTTGATCAGATTGCCGCCTTTACTGCCACTGGTAGTGCTGGACTTGCTTTTTCTCTCAAAGGGGAATTAGAAGCTGTCATTGGACTAACAGGCCCTGTCAAATTTTTAATCAAAACACTTACTGGAGCCGAGCCTGAAAAGAAAATCACTTCACCACCATTAGATTTGTTTGAAGCAAAAAGAGAAGCGGGATTATCATTTGAGATGCCTTTCCGTAAAAAACCAACCTCCTTCCCCAAAAATGCTCTTAAAATGGACGCAGGGGAATGGACTGTTACTTTCATAGGAGATGAGAAAATCAAAGCTGTGGTGAATGACTTTTTTGGAGGAATGAATAAGTTTGAAAAAATGCTCCAAGAAGAACCACTCACTGCCAAAGAATTAGAGGCCGTCAGAGAAATGTATGGCAACTTTGGAGAAAGAACACCAAAAAGAGCATAATGAATTTGTTTAAAGTTTCTATTGATGCCTACCAACAGAAACATTAAACAACTTCAATTAAAAAAACAACAGTTCAAGCAATAATATATTATGAAAAAGAAGATAAAAGATGCTGCTGTAGCACAGAAAAAAGGACTTGGTTTTATACAGCAACAAATGAAAAAAATCATAAAGCAAGGGAACCCAGAACCACAACCATTCTTTTATGATAGTGCATTTGATTATGGAGGAAAAGATGGTGTACAGCCATTACTATATATTGGGGAAGTAAGTACAGAATGGAAAAAATACGCAAAAGCAAACAAAGCTTCTACTACCTTTGTAGCGGGAACTTGCCTTATCCAAGATAAACAACTAAAATTGGTCGCTAGTATTGGTAAAGGAGCAAAACCTGTTGTACTAAAAGTAGTCAATAAAGTCTTGCTCAAACCTTTTGCAGTTGCTGTATTTGTAGAGAGTATAGAAAATCCAACAGCTATTGTTGAAGAAAAAAGCAGTAGCGAACAGGCACCAGAAACCACTACATCGTTCGATATTAAAGCGTTTCAGCGTCGTGCTGACGAAGTAGCCAAAGTAAGTAAGCAAGCTAAAGAAACACTTGGAAGCGTCGTTAATACCTTAACCGCTCCACTACAAGATATTAAGTCTACTATTATCACAGATGACTTAATCTCGAAAGCTAAAGAAGCCTTAAGTGCGATCCAACAATTTGATCTACCAACTCTTATCAATGAGCTCCAACAGTGGTTGGATAATACCAAGGAGGCTGCTAAAGAGCAAGGAGCTGGAGATGTTATCAAAAATATGAATCAACTAAAAGGAGATCTAGAGAAGTTAGCTCCTCAACTACCTCCGATCCAAAAAAATGCAGCTAAACTGGAAAAAGTACAAAATCCGCTCGAAAGCGATGTATTACCAGTAAGCGACGAACCATTAGATGATTTATTCAATAGTATGACACAATTGGCAAGTAGCTCACCACTAAGTACAATTTCTGACAAAGTTTCAAAAGCTTTTGAAGCGTAAAAAATCAACCAAATGTCATAATTAAGGACAATAACCTATCGGTTATTGTCCTTTTTTTAGTCCAACTATTCGGGGTTCTATTTTCTCTACAAACTTCTGTATATTTGCACGGCAACCAAAATACAATCTAACGATAATTATATGAAAGTATGTGATCATTTCAAGGCGGCTAATGGCGAAACCTTGATTTCATTTGAAATATTACCTCCACTAAAAGGAGGCAAAATCCAATCTATTTTTGATACCCTTGACCCTTTGATGGAATTCAACCCTCCTTTTATTGATGTTACTTATCATAGAGAAGAGTTCGTCTACCAAAAAAGAAAAAGTGGTTATTACGAAAAAGTAGCTACTCGCAAACGTCCTGGTACAGTTGGTATTTGTGCTGCTATTATGAATCGTTATGGAATAGATGCCGTTCCCCATTTGATTTGTGGTGGATTCTCAGTAGAAGAAACAGAAGACGCACTAATTGATTTGAAATTTTTAGGGATTGATAATGTCTTAGTACTCCGTGGAGATGCTCGTAAATTTGAAGGGAAATTTATACCCGAACCCAATGGTCATCATTATGCATTAGACTTAGTCAAACAAGTCAAAAGTATGAATGATGGAGTCTATCTAGATGATAACTTAGTGAACGGTTCTCCTTCAGATTTTTGTATTGCCGTAGCAGGTTATCCAGAGAAGCACTTTGAGGCACCTAACTTTGATAGTGATATGCATTTCTTGAAAGAAAAAATTGATGCTGGTGCCAATTATATTGTCACACAGATGTTTTTCAATAATGCCAAATACTTTGAGTTTGTAGACAAGTGTAGAGCGGTAGGTATTAATGTTCCTATTGTTCCAGGTCTAAAGCCTATTACCAAAAAATATCAACTTAATTCTATTCCTAGATTATTCCACCTAGATATTCCTGAAGATCTATCCAAAGCAATAGCTGGTGCAAAAGATGCCGCAGGCCGTCAAGAAGTAGGAGTCGAATGGTGTATTCAACAATCCAAAGAGCTAAAAGCTGCTGGTGTTCCTTGTTTACACTACTACACTATGGGAGATGTCGATACGATCAAACAAATCGTAAGCGAGGTCTACTAAGTAGTCTCACATAAAATATAAGAAGCCCCACTACTTCATTAGAAAGAGTGGGGCTTCTTTTTATTATCTCTGACAAGATAATCGCTATTTCATAGCTAATTTATCTCCTCCATTACTAAATTGATAATTGACAAATAACATGGCGACCAATAATAATAAACCTCCTGCTTGGTGTGCAACGCCCCAAAACAATGGAATTTTGCCTACAGAGAACAGTAATGTTAATATTCCTAGTGTAACTTGTATAATTAAAATCAGTAATAATAATACACTACCTCTTTCCAATAGTTTAGATTGATGAATACGACGTACATTGAAATAAAAAATAGGAATCAACAAACAAAGTAAATACGCTGTTCCTCTATGCATCAACTGTACGATCGCTGGAGCAAAAGCATTGGTATTATAATTTTGCATATTTTCCAAAGACCACTGATTTTGTTCTTTCAATACTTCCGCAATCCACACCCAAGAGCCATCTGGATCGACTTGCATATGTGGAAAATAGTTAAAAAACAAGCCTGCCTTAATACCAGCCATCAATCCACCCAGTACAATCTGTAATCCAATAATAACAGTAATTCTCCAAGCAAATTTTCGCAGTCTACTATTATGTCCATCAGTAGTCTCTGGCTGCCATACTTTCAGGGTTGTCCACCACAAATACCCCAATAGAATAGTCGCTAAAGATAAGTGTAACGTCAGTTTATATCCATTTACCCAAGCATATTGAGGCGTATCAAGTCCTGATTTGACCATTATCCAGCCAAATAGAGCTACTACAGCCGCAATACCAACTACTTTACCTAATTCCCTCATCAGTGGCTTAGAAAGCATTTTTCTACGCCAGAAAAATAAGAAAGGAATCAAAAATACAAACCCCATCGAACGAGCCCACAAACGATGAAAATATTCCCAAAAGAAAATAAATTTAAACTCACTCATCGGAATTCCATCAGGATACATACTAGTAGGCCACTTCATCTGTACTTGTCCTACAGCACGTTGTATATAAGCTTGTCTAGCCGTTTCCCATTCTCCTTCACTCAATGGTGGAATAGTTCCTTGAATAACCGCCCATTCTGTAATAGACAGCCCTGAATCGGTTAAACGAGTAATTCCTCCTATGATCACTTGGCAAACAACCATAAATACTCCTATGAATAGCCAAAATTTAACTGACTTGGCATAAGATTTTTTAGTTGGCTGAGCACCTTCTAAAATTGCGTCTTGCATATCATTTATTTTTAATAGAAAACAAAGGTACAATCCAAGGGTTTGAAATAAGAGGAAGAAATCAACTAAAAACATTCTTTAGATTCAATCTAAATAACTTAAAACAATTCTTAAATGCAAACAAAAGTTTGTGCGGAATTTTAAAGTTGGATCTTGCTTATCTATTAATAATAATTTAAAGAAAATTAAATTTTAAAAAAAAGACTATTATTATTAGGCGTGTGTATAAGTGGATAACTCCTCTTATAGGATTATATAACATACGTTTGAAGCCTTCTTAACAGTTTTAGAGCCATTATCCACAAAAAATGTGGATAAAAGACTCTTCTTTAAACAGGTTTTGGAGAGTTATCCACTTCTTCTTCACAATTGTGGATAATTTTTTAATTTTCTAGAACTTTTAGCCAGTTTAAAATATGGTTGTTGACAAAATTAGAAAAAAGCATGAAGTTATCCACAAATGGCTATTGTTATGAAAGTGTATAACTCGGAATAACTACTATAGTAGAGAATATGTGGATAACTGTAGTAGTTATTCACATTAAATGCAAAGTCTACTGTGGATAAATTAGGATGATAATTAATTCTTTTTCATTTAGTTATATATTATTGGTTTATTTAATGTTTATAAGTGGTAAAAACAATATTTTTGAAGAGCTAAAAACCAAAAAATTGTAAGAGTAATACTATCAAAAAAAATATTTTGCTATCTAATCCGTCTCTGATATCGGTTTTTGCGGTATTTTATCCACAATGTTGATAACTTGTGTATAAAATCTTGATTTTGTGTGTGTAAATTTAATAGGGAATAAAAAAAGGTCTTTTTTTGTCATTTTTTTGAATTTTTTGATGTTTTTATCACTTTTTTGATTTCAAAAAGGCTGTAATTTGGTTTTTAGAGAGAAGATTATCTTCCAATTTCTGTGGATAAGCTTAGTGGATAAATCTATTACACCTATTTGTTTCATAAATAAACAGGAATAAAAGTTGGTTTTTTATTAAAAAATATTAGTATTGTCATCAACTAAATGACTGTTCTGTGTATAACTTATTAAGAACAGCCTATATTATTACTAGTATCAATAACTCAAGACTATGCCGACTCGTTTTTCTTTTCATGCTTCTAATGAAAAAATGAAACGTCAGTTTCAATTACAGATCAAACAGCCTCTACAGGCTAGTTATAATATAGGGATGGGAGACAATGCCTATATTTGGAATGCTCAATCGACAGAACTTGAAGTAGTACGTTGGGGATTTATTCCACATTGGGCAAAAGAAGAAACCGTAGGAGATAACTTGATTACGACTAGAGCGACAGGTATTGCTACTCGACTATCTTTTCGGATGCCGATTCGCCAAAAAAGATGTATTGTGTTTGCGGATAGTTATTATGAGTGGAAAAAGGAAGGTAAGGATAGAAAACCTTATCGAATACACCTCAAAAATAATGAGCTGATGGCAATGGCAGGTGTCTGGGAAACTTGGGAAGCCCCTAATGGAAAACAAATTAAGACATTTGCTATTATCACTACTCCTGCCAACGAAGCAGCATCAACTATTGGGGCAGCAGAAATGCCAGCCATATTAATGACGGCCGAAAGTAGAACTTTGTGGTTGGCAGAAGAGACTCCACTTCGGACTGCTCTGGATTTATTACAATCAGTAGATAGTGATATGATAGATATATATCCTATTGTAGAAGATGTGAATGATATTACGAATAATTATCCTGATCTACACAAACCTTGGGTGGCTCCCCAAGCCTAATTTTTAAAAATTCTAAAATTTTGATCGGATTGATGAACTATTTTTCATCAAAACAGGTTTGCTTAATCGAATAGGCTTAGTTTGTTTTTTAAACTAAGTTATTTTTTCATCATAAATATATAATGCTATGCAAGGTTCAGAACTAGCACAAGCACAAGCCAATCTAGCCAAAAAGGGCTTTCTAGATTTAGAAGTAGACCCTACCTTAGACTTGATAGCAGAAATTAAGAAGTTGAAAGAAGAAAAGAACATGATTCTTTTGGCTCATTACTATCAAGAAGGAGAGATTCAGGACATTGCCGATTATGTCGGAGATAGCCTGGGGCTAGCACAAGAAGCGGCTGCTACAGAAGCAGATATTATTGTATTTGCAGGAGTGCATTTTATGGCAGAGACGGCCAAGATGCTCAATCCATCCAAAAAAGTATTGTTACCCGATTTGAAGGCAGGTTGTTCTTTGGCAGATTCCTGCCCAGCCCCTTTATTCAAAAAATTTAAAGAAAAATATCCTGAACATGTAGTGGTTAGTTACATCAACTGTACTGCTGCACTAAAGACGTTGACGGATGTTTGTTGTACGAGTACCAATGCCAAACAAATTATTGACAGTATTCCAGAGGATAAGTCGATTATCTTTGCTCCAGACAAGAACTTGGGGGCATATCTCCAAAAAACAACAGGGAGAGATATGGTACTATGGAATGGATCCTGTATGGTGCATGAAATATTCTCTAGAGAAAAAATTGTGAAGCTAAAAGAACAGCACCCTAATGCTCAAATCATAGCTCATCCAGAGTGTGAGGAGCATATTTTAGCTTTGGCAGATCATATTGGATCTACGAGTTCTCTTTTGAGATATACGAGAGAGACAGATTATGACGAATTTATAGTGGTGACAGAAGCTGGAATCATCCATCAGATGGAAAAGGCAACGCCTAACAAAAAATTCTATCCAGCACCTTCTACAGATGATACTTGTGCTTGTAATGAGTGCCCTTACATGAGGCTAAATACACTCGAAAAATTATACTTGTGTATGAAGTATGAATTACCAGAGGTGGATTTATCAGAAAAAATGATAAAAGAAGGTAGAGGTTGTATTGATCGCATGTTAGAAATCTCGGCAAAAGCTGGATTATAATAGAAGGATTGATACACATAGAAAAAAGGGCTGTTTTGCAATATGCAAAACAGCCCTTCATTTTTGATAAAGTATATAATGGTTTATTTTCCTACAGAATCCAAGCGAGATTTTACTTCTTCGACTACTTTTTTCTGCTCAGAGATTTCAGTCTCTTTTGCTTTTTGATCTTCGCCATTTTGTTTGATGTCACTCTCTGCTTTAGAGATATTTTCTTCCATTTTTTTGATGGTAGCTTGAGCATCTTTAATTGCCTGTTCGTAGTTATTTTTTTCCTTCTCTAATTTTTTAAGCTCATTTTCTTTTTCTTTGAGTAGTTTTTCTTGAGCTTTTAGTTCTTCTTCAATCATTTCGGCAGAAACTAAATCTGCAAAATTTTTCAAGAATTTTTCACCAGCAGGATAACGGTCTGCATAGTCTTTAGAAGATAGGTAAGAGGCACCTAGATTGAACCAAACAGTCATCGCAGAACCTTCTCCTCTTTCTTCTATTTTGACAATAATATCTACTGTATTATCACTCATTTCTTTAAGTGTCGCATTGTCCGTTATGTATTCATTCATTTTACGGTCATACTTGGTTTTACCTTTAGTTTTTTTGGTATATTTTTTCCAAGTTTTTTCGACATCTTTTGCTTTGGTACCTGGCAAGTCCATTGTCAGAGCATTGAAACTACCTTTACTCATGGCTTTAGTTTCTTCTTTGATTTCTACTTTGATCTGAGCAAGTCCACTAACAATACAAGCGACTAAAAGCGATAATGTAAGCATTAATGTTTTCATAATAATTTTTTTTGAAACGGTTAAATGATTTTTGGGAATGAATAATTTCTACAAGACTACTAATTTAGTACAAAAATTGATTAACTTATTCTAAGACGACCTTATTCTGGATAATGTCACATGAATTCATTATTTTAGAAAGAATTAAGCAATAACTTCTGCAACTATTTGTGGTAAAAATTAATATAAGTAGTCTGAATACTTCCCAATATCTTTCCTATTCCTGTAATTATTGTACCAATAATTAATTTTCATTATTTTAATTTGTATCATATTGATCGTTATCGGTTATTTTTGCGTAGCTAAAATGCCTGAGATAACTGTATCTACTGAAAACTTATTATCTTCGCAAAAAGATAAAAAACGCATAGAATATTATGAGAGTAATCATTTTCGTATTGAGCTTTGCATTGGCAACCAATGTTTTGGCACAAAAAATTGACATCCTCAAAAAAGGACACAACTACTACAAAGACCAAGAGTATTCTCTAGCAATGAAAGAGTATGAAAAACTCTGGAATTCTGCTGCTGGGGCCAAAATACTAGGGGTAGATGGCAAAATGAATTTGGCAGATTGTTATCGATTGACCGATCAGCCATTTAAAGCAAAAGAATTGTACATGCAAACGATGGAGTATTTTGCGGATAGAGCAGATGCACATCTTCATTATGGACAGGTATTGAAAGCCTTAGGACAGTATAATGACGCCACGGCTCAGTTTGAAAGGCATATGGATATGATGCCTGAAGATGGACGAGCACAAGAATATATCAAGCAGATAGAAGCATTGCGAGATATACAACCATTGTATGCTAATGTGAAAGTACAGGCACAAGAGAAAGTAAATAGTGTGGATGCTAATCAAGTAGGGGTAACTTACTATGGAGATGCGGTTATTTATTCGTCTAATGAAATAATGCCTAATACAACAGATAAGTATTTCAATATGATGGTGAGTGGAATTGATGCAGATGGAAATCTAAAGTCTTCAGAAAAATTTTCTGTCTCTCTCAATGTAGCAGATAGAGATGATGGTCCTGCTACTTTTTCTAGAGATGGCAGATTGGTGTATTATACCCAATCGGCTACTGATCCAGAAGGAAAACCAGTCAAACAAATCTGGATCTCCTCTTTCAGAGATGGAACTTGGTCTGAACCTAAGCCACTGCCCATCATGTACCAAGGGAAAGATTTTACAGATCCCTGCTTATCGGCAGATAACAAACAACTCTACTTTGCTTCTAATATGAAAGGAACCTTTGGTGGAATGGATATCTGGGTTTCTAATTTTGAAGATGGACGCTGGACAGCTGCCAAAAACTTAGGTAAAGACATTAATACAAAAGAAGATGAAGGTTGGCCATTCATTCACCCAGAAGGTGATTTGTACTTTTCTTCTAAAGGACATCCAGGATATGGAGGATATGATATTTTTCGTACTCGCCCATTAGGTAATGGTGTTGATTGGTTGGATGTAGAAAATATGGGAGAGCCTTTCAATTCTTCGTTTAGTGATATTTCTTTTATTTTGTCAGATAATCAGACAGAAGGATTTATGGTTTCGAACCGTAATAAAAGTTTAGATATTTATCGTTACCAATTAGTGGGGGAAGAGCCTCAAGAGCTATCGGACGATATTCGTCCTAGAGTGAAGGTAGGGATTACAGACAAACGTAATAATGATGTACTGACACCACCAGTAGTGCCTACCCCTGAGAACACACAAACTATTATAGAAAGGCAAGAGGATGAAACTCCTGAAGACTTTGAAGAAAGAAAACGTTTGTTTGAAGAGAGACAACAAAATACAGAGACAGTAGATGTCGATAACCTTTCCCCAGATCCTACTAGAGATAGAGACCCGAGAGAGAATACAACGACTGATGAACAAGAAACTGGTGGGACGACTTCATCTGGAAAAGTAGAGTTGATTGTAAAAATGCAAACAGTTGATGGTTTTGGAAACCCTATCGCAAATGCGACTATCACTGTTAGGAATAAATATACTGATAGCGAGCGAGTTTTTAACACAGATTCAAAAGGGTTAACAATCATTCGATTGGATCCTGATCAAAAGTATATTTTTGAAGGGAAGAAAGAAGGTTATGCCGCTGCTTCTATACCTGTATCTACTATGGGAGCTACCCAAACAGAGACAGTAGCTGCTAGTATTCAATTACAGCAACAAAAATAAGCTTGCTCAAACAAGCTCTAATGAATAGGAGACCTACCATAAATTGGTAGGTCTCCTATTTTTTTTGATTTTTTTTAATTCTTTACCAACCCTTTTTTATTTCTAATCGTTTTATACATAAACAGCCGCACCCAAACCGTGCTGTTTTATCAAATAAAAGGCAATCTTACTACAAGAGTAAGAAAAAATAATTACTGGAAAGTGTCTAATATCTAACTGATAGCATACATTACGACCAAAAAGCAATCAAAAGACACTTTTCAGTATTTTTACTACATTAGACTTACTTATTTACTTATACATACTTACTTTACAATTGGAGTAACTTACTACTTACTTACACTCCAAAAGTAGAAAAACTAAGCTATAGTATTATAGCGAACATAGGGTTAGAAAGGACAACAGGAACGTTGTCCTTTCTTGTTTAAAAATCAATTATCTCTCCAAAAAATAGAATTTATCGATAGAACGACTACATTTTTGTAATTTAGAGCGTTATGAGTTTATAAAATCCATTAGTTGATGTGGTGTAAAGACATCACTAAGGGAAGATTTTTTCCTTATCGTTCAAATAAAAATATAATCTAACAAATATGATGAAGTCATTTCTAGTCTGTTTACTGCTAGTTACATTATCTTTTATGGGACTGGCACAAGACAATCCTGTTGCTATTGGCCAATGGCGTTCTCATTTGTCTTACGAATCAAGCAAAACGGTCACGGAGAGTGAAGAGGCTGTTTTTTTTGGTACGGATCAAGCTGTATTGAAAGTCAATAAAGAGGACATGTCATTCGAACACCTCAATAAAGTGATTGGACTGAGTGATATGGGAGTACAAGTAATCGAATATTATAAAGGAGGAAATGTACTGGTGATTGCCTATGATAACGGTAATATAGATTTGCTATATGATGACGGTACGATTACTAATCTATCTGCGATCAAAACGAATAGTAATATTATTGGTAACAAGGAAATCTATCATATTTTTGGACAGGATAACAAGATTTATTTTTCTTGTTCGTTTGGTCTTACCATCTACGATCTCGAATTAGAAGCTTTTAGGGAGACTGTTTTTACACAAACAGAAGTAAATGCTTGTACTCAATTCAACAATACTTTATATATTTCTACGGCTTCGGGGATTTATGCAGGACTATTAGACGGTCGAAACCTACAAGATTTTTCAGTGTGGGAATTTCAAGGACAAATTGCCAATACTGCTACTAATGGATATACATCTAGAGCAATCATCACATTTGATAATAAGATATATGCTGACTATAACGATACCTTGGTTGTATATGAAAATAATACTTGGAAGCATATAGAGGGTACCGCAGACGGAAACCCAATTACTTTTTGGAGGCCTTCAGCCTCACGAAGCGATTATGTTCCCAATTTTAATTTTGCGAAGAGCTATAATGAAGATAAATTAATTATTGCGACCTTTACATCAGAATATTACACCCTATCAGGCAATAATGAAATTACTTCATTTGTGTATAGCAACTCATGGAGGGTCAAAGATTTAGTAATAGATCAAGATGGAATTGTTTGGGCAGCCGATCAAGCATTTATGCATCGCAATGGACAGCGTTTCCGCCCTAATTCTCCCAAAACTAATATTATTTCAGATTTGCATGCTGACGAAGATGGAGCTTTGTGGATGAGTATGTCTTTGTACAATACCTATCAGGCATTTTTTACGAGATATGGCTTTGCTAAGTATCAGGATGGAATATGGAAAGCTTATCATCGAGAAGAGGGGTATGCTACTTTGGACACTTTTTATGATCCTGTCCGTATTATCAAAAACAGTGTAGATGGGAGTGTCTATGTAGGTTCTTATATGGAAGGACTACTAAGGATGGATAGTGAAGAAAATATTACGATTTATGATGAATATACCCCAGAGAGTACGTTATCCTTTGCGATAGGAGATGGGACTATTCGTGTCGTAGGATTGGCGGTAGATGAAGATGGCAATACATGGATGGCAAACTCTTTGACAAATGATCCTATTGCGGTTAGAAAAAGAAATGGTGACTGGAAGAGTATATCTATTGCTCAGCTAGGCGAACAGAAGACAGAGTACATGGAGTTTGATAGAAATGGTTATTTGTGGATCAAACAAATCACAGGTAAAGTAGTTGTCTATGATCCAGGGAATATAGATGACAATACAGATGATCAATCTATTCAGTTGGGATCCAATAATAGTATGTTGCCGACCAATAATATTAATTGTATCAAACCAGATAAAAATGGGGTTATGTGGGTAGGTACAGATCAAGGAATTACAATTTTTAATTGTTCGAGAACTGTATTTGATGGAGGATGTCAAGGAAACCGCCCTATTATTGAAGTAGATAGCTTTAATGGATTTTTATTGGAAGCCGAAAATGTCAAGGATATTGCAGTAGATGGAGCTAACCGTAAATGGGTAGGTACAGATAATGGCTTATTCTTATTGTCAGAAGATGGAGAAGACCAGCTTGCTTATTTCAATATAGAAAACAGTCCTTTGTTTGATAATGAAGTAAAGCATGTAGAAGTAGAAGGGGTGACCGGAACAGTATATATTGCAACAGGAAGAGGGTTGCAGTCGTTCAGAAGTGATGCCACAACAGGCAAACGTAGAATGGATCGAAAGAGTGTAACTATTTATCCACATCCGATCCGTCCAGATTATAGCGGACCTATTGCTATTAGTAACTTAGCGGATGAATCTGATGTTAAAATTACAGATATTAGTGGTCGACTCGTTTATGAAACGACAGCACTAGGTGGACAGGCCATCTGGGATGGAATGGACTATAATGGACGTAAGGCTCAGTCTGGGGTTTATTTAGTATTTATTGTCAATGAAGAAGGCACTCAGCAAGCAGTAGGAAAGATTTTATTTATAAACTAAATAACTTCTATTAGATGTTATTTCAAATGGTCCTCGGTATTTTATACAAAAAATATCGAGGACTATTTTTTTAGTCTTCTAAAAGTTTGAGTAGCTTGGTTGACAAACAATTTTTATTTGGGGAATGAAAAAACTACTAGAGATTAAATCAAGATGGTGGCAACAATATTGGCAAGATGTACTGATTCATATAGGATTTATAACTTGGACGATACTGGCCATTGTTTTTTGTGAAGAACGTTTGTTTAGTGACGCAGGCTTTTATTTGGCTAAAATAGTGCACTATGAAACATTTTGGATAGAGGTCAATCGTTTTATTCGGATTTTTTCTCAGTGGATTCCATTGCTTTTAGTACGTCTAGGGGCACCTATGACTACGGTAATAATAGGCTACTCCGTTGGACATATCTTATTTTATTATGGATGCTATATTATCGCAAGGCTAGTCTATGGTCATAAAGAAGCTGGTTGGATTTTTCTGTTATTGCAAACAATAGGTTTGTTATATGGATTTTGTTCCCCTGGATTTGAGTACTATTATGTCGCTGCTTTTATAGTATTGTGGTGGTTGTCCCTGCAACAGGAAATGACGATTACAAACATTATTTGGCAACTCATTTTATTGTTTTTTATTATCACAGGGTACCGAACCGCATTAATATTTGTTTTGGCTGGGCTAGGGTTACACGTTGCAGAACATCGGTGGCGGTATTGGAGATTCTATATGGGTATTGCCCTCTATATGGCTATTTGGTGGATATTTAAGAGTACTTATATCACAAGCTATGAGCAAGAGAAAATGGATTGGACATGGTATTTGATTCTCAATCATACCTTTGAATGGGATTATTATCAACAATTGGTGTTGTTTTATTGGGAGTACTATAAATCAATGTGGTTATTGATAGGAATAACTATTATGATTTATACTAAACACCAAAAATGGAAACTTCTTTTTTGTTATATAGTAGGATTACTATTGGTTCAGTATCTTGTTTCTATTTCATATAGTGCAATCAAGCACAGCCGCTATCAAGAACAGTGTTATTTCCCAATGAGTATTATGGCTGTTTTGCCTTTGTTACTGCATGGAGTAACTTTACTGCAAGAGCGTTATCAGCGAAGGCTTTTAGTTGGTATCTTTTTTATAGTACTTTATCGTTTGATACTAATTCCTAGTGGTATCAAGCCTTATAGTGAACGAGTCGCTCTACAATATCGACTGATAGAAGAGGGGAGAGCTCGAGATGGAAGCAAATTTATCATTCAGCAAGATTTTAATCCATTGATAGCTGACCTTACTTTTGGCTTCAATATGGAAACGCTTTTACTATCTAGTCTAGACCCTACTAAACAAACGGTACAAATCATTCGGGAAGGAGAATGGCGTAAGCTAGAAAAAGAAGGCAAAAACCCCTTGCATGATATACAAAAGTATATGGGGACTTATAAAAGCTATTATGACCGACCAGATAGTATTTATACCCACGAAGAACAGAGTTATACCTATTACCATGACTTTGAAGCTGGATCCTATCATTGGTTGAGTGGTGCTGTTCCTTTATTGAAGGATATGACTCTTATTCGCGATCAGGTCATATTAGAAGGATTGCCTCGACTACATTATTCAGCAGAAAAAGCTTATAATATCATGGTTGATATAAAAAATAATAGTACTGTTGCGTTACCTACAGAGCAGTTAAAGCTATCTTATCACTGGACTAAAGACGGAGAGGTAGTGATATGGGAAGGGCTGAGAAGTGTATTGGAGGTTGATATTTTACCCAATAAAAGCTATCAACAACCACTAGTCGTACAAATGCCTTCGGAGTCGGGAACCTACCAATTGCAACTGGATATGGTAATAGAAGGAGTGGATTGGTTAGGGCAAGGAAGCCGTCATACCATAATCATTGATTAGAAAGAATAAACAAACCAGAAAAAGTATTATTTTTACGGAATGAATTCTAAAAAGCACAGTATGAATACCTCTACTACCAAAATAGACCCACACACTTTGTTAGTCTTGTTCGTGGCATTGGTAGGTATTATATTGCGGTTTTGGAACCCTAGTGAATTAGCATTTATTAATGATGAGTTGAGTACATGGCAAAAGATCAGCTTTAGTACTGTTGGGGAAGTAATTCAGAATATAAAAGTAGATGATTCTCACCCAGTAGGTATGTATGTTTTCTTGTACTACTGGACAGCAATTTTCGGAACAGCACAGTGGGCGATTAAATTACCGTTTGCCCTAATGGCAGTAGCTTCTCTATGGCTTGTTTACCAGATTAGTAGAATCTGGTTCAACCGTAATGTAGCTTTGTTTGTATTAGCTTATTTTGCTACTCTTCAGTACCCTATTTGGTGGGCAGCCATTGCTCGGCAATATCAATCAGGGCTTTTTTGTGGATTGTGCATGGTTTGGTGTTGGACACAACTACTGGTCAATAAACGAGAAGAAAAAAGATATTGGGTAGGGTTTGTGTTAGCAGGTGTAGCCGCTATGTACAATCACTATTTTAGTTTCATCTTTGCAGGGGCAGTTGGCATCAGTGGTCTGTGGTGGGTACAGAGAAAACAACTGTGGTACTATATAGGGGCTGGAATAGCAATGCTACTTTTGTTCTTGCCACATTTAGAGATTACCCAATATCAACTGACTAATGCGGATGGACATACATGGTACCAAGCCCCAGATAGTAGCTTTTTGACGAATCATATTGCTTATATTTTCCACTATTCAGAGTGGTGTTTAGGAGCTGTTTTGGTACTTAGTTTAGGAGGGATTTTGTGGTATAACAAGCGAACAATCACCAAGGATTGGAAAAAAAGAATGACGGCTTTATGGCTATTTTTATTCCCATTGTTATTTGGGTACTTTTATTCCATTTATCAATCTCCAATATTACGGGAATCTCATTTACTATTTTCATTTCCTTATTTGCTACTATTTTTATTGTCTTTCTGGGGGAGCGAAATAAAAACGGTCCCTAAGATGATCTTAGTCATCATAGCGTTGAGTATCAATATTTATACGCTAGTCATCAATCGACAACATTATACCACCATGAATAGCCATCCATATAAACCATTTGTAGTTCACACCAAATCGTTATTGGAGCAAATAGATCGAGAGAATATACATATTGTACTAGGTGAAAACCCCTTGTATTTAGAATACTACAAAACAGCGTTGGAGGCAAATTTTGAGCATATAGAAAGTTTTCGACCAGCACTGTCTATCCAGAACTTTAGACAGATTATAGCAGATACTACCAAGGAGTTTTTGATCGTAGGGAGTTTGCCCGAAACATATATACAGATGGCAATGGATTATTATCCTCATTTGATACAGCAAGAGAAAGGAATCAATTTTGAATATTATATACTAAAACGTACTAGTTGGACAAAAATAGCGGATTCTAAAATAGATTATACTTATCAGTCTAGTTTGTCGTTCAATGAAGAACAAACAATACCAAATTGGTCGATTGATAGAAATAGAATTGATATAGATACGGCTACTATTAATTTTTATTATACATTACCTGAAGGCGAGGAGTGGGGAGCCAGTTTTGAAGCTCCTATGAGTGAAATCATAGATACGAAGCATACCTTTGTGGAAATGTCTATGCAGGTACGTACGGATAGTTTGCCTGCTAATGGTAAAATTGTATTTGAAGTAAAAGATACTACTGGTAATATGCTGGCATGGATAGGAACACCAATCGTAGAACAAATTGTAGGAGAACCAAGCAAATGGCAAACAGTTTATGCGAGTATGCGAGTAGCACATTGGATTCCGAATTATGAGACTATCCAAAATGCGACCATTAAGGCTTTTTATTGGAATGAAAATAAACAAGCCACAGGAGTGGACGATATGAAAGTGCAAGTGAGAGAGGGGAATCCAATATTATATAAAGATACTAATCCATTTTAATGCTGAAAAGGAGAGCATTGGAATTGGACAATGAAAAAAATAACAAATGTCTGTAGTTGTAAAGAATTTGACAAAAATGTACGGCGAGCAAGCTGCTGTCAATAATCTTTCTTTTGAAGCAAAGAAAGGAGAAATATTAGGTTTTTTAGGCCCCAATGGAGCAGGAAAAACCACTACCATGAAAATCATTACTTGCTTTATTCCACAAACAGAAGGCTCGGTAGAGGTCTGTGGATTTGATGTAGGCAAAGACTCTAAGGCAGTTCGTAACTGTATTGGTTATTTGCCAGAACATAACCCCCTATATTTAGATATGTATGTCAAGGAGTATTTGCTATTTGTGGCGGGGTTGCATAAGGTTCCTAGTCCCAAATTGGCAGTAGAACGAATGATTGATAGAACAGGACTAACAAGAGAACAGCACAAACTGATCGGTTCGTTATCTAAAGGATATCGTCAGCGAGTTGGTTTAGCTCAGGCGATGTTGCATGATCCCGAAGTGTTGATACTTGACGAGCCAACTTCAGGACTAGATCCCAATCAGTTGATTGAAATTCGTAAATTAATCAAAGATTTGGGGAAAGAAAAAACCGTTATATTTTCTTCTCATATCATGCAAGAGGTACAAGCACTCTGCGATCGAGTTATTATCATCAATAAAGGTAATATGGCTGCTGACGGGACATTAGCAGATCTACAACAGGATGTGACCAAGGAGACAAAGATCACGGTTGAATTTGATCGTGCTGTAGAGTTGAATAAATTAAAGAAAAAGCTTCCGCAAGTCGAAATTGCTAATTTACAGAATAGTGTTTATCAGATAATTACAACACAAGAAGTAGATATTCGTCCAGCAATTTTTAATTTTGCAGTGCAAGAAGGATTAATCTTGTTGGAAATGCATCAAAGTGTATCTACAATAGAAGATGTATTCCAAAAAGTAACTCAATAAAAAATAATGAAATTTTTTAGTATTTGTACGGCTCTAGCAATAGGGGCTATTGTGTGGACTGGTTGTGGTAGTAGTACCGAAATTAGAGAAGACGAAAAACCATTAGCAAGAGTTGGTGAGACTTATTTGTATCCTTCCGATACGGATGGAATAGGAGCAGGTATGTCCGAAAAAGATAGCCTTTATCAACTGAATATTCATGTCCAACAGTGGATCAGTGATCAATTGATGTTGAGAGTAGCTAAAAATAATGTAACGGTAACCAAGAGAATGCAGCGTATGGTGGCTGACTATGAAGCGAATTTGGTGATGACTAGTTATGAGCGACAGCTCATCAAAGAACAAATGGATACCGAGGTAACACTAGAACAATTGGCAGCCTATTATGCCGAAAATAAAGAGCAATATCAATCTGGTATCAGTTGGATTCAATGTCATTTTGTGAAGGCAAGACGAGATTTAGAAGGTATTCAAGATTTGAGAAAATGGTTCAAATCAGATGACGAAGCCGATTTTGAACGTGTTAAGTTATTTTGTGCTGAGAATAAAACTATCCATATTCTGAATGAAAACTTATGGATTAAGTATGATAAAGTCGTACGAGAAATGCCTAAAAATATGATCGAACGCCGTCACCGAAAAGGAGAGTCGACGCTTGATCGGTCAGATGATAACTATGTCTATCTTTTCAAAGCTTTCAAATACAGAGATAAAGAAGACGCAACACCACTGCCACAAGTCAAAGACGAGATTACTCGAATTATTTTGCATCTACGGCACAATGAAATTTTACAATCAATTAGACGCCAAGTCTATGAAGAAGGTAAGGATAATGGGCGTTTTGAAATATTTGATTAAACCAAAGATTGATTACAGTAAGCATAAAGAAAGCGGTTAACTTCATTAGAAGTTAACCGCTTTCTCTTATTTTCAATAAGATCTTTATTACACTACTTAAGTAATGGTGCAAAAGTAACCGTAGAATGAAAAAATAGCTAATTTGGATTAGTTGGAGGCA
>CAYOJF010000086.1:0-13068 GCA_964404215.1 uncultured Aureispira sp.
CATCTCAATACCTTACTAAAAAAAAGAACTATTTAAAAATTCATCTATAATGTCTCAAGAAATACTAGACGATACTTTAAGTACTTCGGTTATACCTATCAGAACTATCCCCCTCAATATTATTGAAGGTACTATTCTAATTGCCAATGCTATTTCTGTTGTCTATTTTATAGGCACATTAGGTATCACTTTATCTATTTGGAAATTTTTACTGGTAGCTACTTTTAGTATTAGTAGTGTTTTTTCTACACTACTAATACTCCAATGGGCAGCTTTCATGACAGCGACTAATAGTCCAAAAAAAATAAGAGCCTTTGATAGTTTATCGAATAAATGGATATTAAGTATATCTTTTATCGCTTTTCTATGGACACTGATTGGAGGTTTCATCTATTTAACAGATTATGGTGACCCCATTCAATGGACTAAATTATCTGACCTAACACCTTTACTATTGGTAATTATATTAGGTCCACTACAATTCGTTTACCTCCAAAGAATAGCTTACAAATACAATCAAATCATCGAATATTCTTCCAAATCGTAATCTCATGCAAGAAGACATACTAGACCATGACAACACTCCTGCTCTGCGAAGTAGTATATTTAGATATAGCATAGTAGAAATAACTATCGCCCTCTCCAACCTGATCATTCTATTGTATACTTTACTGGATCAAAATTACGATGTATTACCTATTTTAGCCTTCAAAGCTCTAATATTGTTTATGACGATGTCTACTGGTTATTTAATCTATCGCTGGTCTTATTTTGTAACACAAAAAAGTATAGAAAAACGTACACTAGCTCTAGCAAAAATTTCTAACAATACCATCGGATTAGGATTAGCGGCAGGTCTATTCTGGGGATTAATAGGCTTATTCTCTATCATGAGTGTCGTTGTGGTTCGCACTTGGGAAATCAACCAAATTATTATTCCTGTTTCTCTCTTTTCCTTGGGTATTATTCAATCTATTTATGCTGGCCTAGCTAGAAGTAAATACAAGCACTTCACAAAAGAATAATTATCTTGATAAATAAGATCTTAAATTGAACACTAATCATTCCATCTAAACAATGTTCTAAACTCTATTAAATACCCCTTAATGTATCGTCAATCCTTTCCTAAGTGTATATCAGAAACTTGTCGCCTAGCAAAATACAAACACTAATATAAACTATAACTCTACTAGTTACCGGCTTTTGATAGTTTAGGTATATTTATGAGCACTAATTCAGTAAAATGTTGTATTTTAAGGAATGTAACATAGAGATTATTTACAACGAAGTTATCACGTAGGTAGTTATATTTACTTAAAATTATCAATTACTTGCTGAATATTTAATTACGATTTCTTAAGTAAGGTAAATAATGGCTTCCTATTGTAAACCTATCATCATACAACTTAAACCTAACTCTAATGAATTTACGCATATTTCTGATTCTGCCTATTCTTTTTCTCACCAATATTTCCTTTGCTCAGGATTTTTTAAAGGATGAATTTACCTTAAAACTTTCTAAAACTGCAAAAAATAAAAAATATGGATTTTCACCTAAGACCCCAATTAAAGTAGGCGGTATTACTAACAATAAAGTACGAGCTCAAAATTTTTTAAACGCCTTAAAAGGTCCAAATGGCGAAAAAATTCACTACAGTAGAATAGGAAGTTGTTGTCATTTCAAAACACCTAATGCATTAATTGGTAACGAAGGTGTTCTAGATCAATATGAAATACATTATGAAGGGCTCAAAAAAACTATATTGATCTATATAAATGAATATGACTATGCAGCACCTGTATGTCCTAAAGGGTTTACATTCAAAACAGAAGAAGATGTAAACGAAATAAAAAAAGTAAATCCAAATGATCTAAAGCAAGTAGACATTTGTAATAAAAATGATATTTTCTCTGTCGAAAATTTCTTACTGAAAGAAGCTATAAGAGAAGAAACCCAAACACCTGATTCTAATCCTAAACCAATAAAAGGAACGGAAATACTCAAAGAATACTTCTCAAAAAATCCATTAAAAGACGAAAGAGCTCAAAATAGTATGTTTAGAGTGGCCATTGGATTCGTAGTCAACTGCAAAGGAGAAGCTGGCAACTATTTTATTGCTTCCAAAGGTAAAGGAGATCTTGAAGAATTAGCTAATCAGGTATTAGAAATTGTAAATAACTTAGACATAAAGTGGATTCCAGCCCAAAAAGCAGGAAAAAAAGTTGATTCTTATCAAATATACTCCTTTACTGTTTTACAAGGAAAATTAGACAAAGTAACTATCAAATAAAACGTACCTTTTATATCGATTGATATAGCTGAAACAAAAAACGAAGGCTGGAAAGTTATTGAAATTGGCGATGGGCAATTTTCTGATATAAGAAATATTTCTCCTCTAAAATTTTGGAGTTTTATTCGAGAATCTGTGTAAGATTTTCATCATTGTGAACCCAATAAACAATCTATAAATGGAAAACAAATGGTGTTGGAGATGTCAAATAACAATTCCTATGCTGAATCAAGAAGAGTTTAAACAGTGTATAGAAGCGAGAGAAAAGGGTAAAAGCTTTGTTAAAGCAGAAATTCAAAAACGCAATATCCAAGCATTTGAATGGCTTGGTGATAAACTATATGGAGGGGAAAAACAACGGTATTTTATCGAGATGTATCGAGTCATCACTGGGTTTTATACCGAAAACAACCCTAATGCCATCTGGCATCACCTTATTAGTCTGTATGGTGCAGACTGCCTTCAGTGCTCCAAACCACTTCGAACAAAAGAAGCCCGATACTGTGCGAGCTGTGGCTTCGGAAAAGAAAATCTAACTCTCTATGATGGTTTGAAATTTGAAGATGATGTAGAGGGAATTATTTTCAATCATTACTCATTCTGTGAAATCATTAAGCATATAGCTTCTAAGTATAGCAATGTTTCCTATCAAATTGCTCACAAAAAATTACATCAATCCTTCTTAGTTCAAAAACCAACCTCTAAGGATGAAATAGCACTACTAGGACATGAGTTAGAATATCATTGGGCAATGCTAATCGTACACGGGGACATGTATTGGACCAAAGGAATTGCTAGTGATTTCAATGAATTTAGAGAAGAATATCTTACATGGGAGTCTAATATTAAATCGGTCTATAATCTAAAGGATGCCTTCGATTATTATGATCTATAGAACTTCTATCTTAAGCATGATGATACGGCATATTTCTCAATATTGTCATAGCTCTATAGATTTGCTCTAAAGCAAACACACGGACCATCTGGTGTGAAAAAGTCATTTTAGATAAAGATATTTTTCCATTGGCTCTAGCATACACCTCATCCGAGAAGCCATAAGCTCCACCAATCAAAAAGATAATTCGCTTATGGCTCATTTGGAGTTGATTTTCGAGATATTGAGCAAATTTGACCGAACTCAGCTCCTTTCCTCTTTCATCTAATAGTAATAGACAATCTCCCTTATCTAGTTTTTTGAGTATGGCAGCTCCTTCCTTTTTCTTGAGTTGCTCTTGGTTCATGTTTTTAGCATTCTTGATATCAGGGATCAGTTGTGTCTCAAAAGGTAAAAAATGTTTCAGCCGTTTAGTATAAATATCTTGTCCTTCTTTGATATACGAAAATGAGGTATCACCAACCCACCAGAGTGCTGCTTTCATGTTGTTTTTATATTTTTATGCTCTTTCGCCAATAGAATGTATTACTTTGTGTCCATCATTATTATCAATAAGAGCATGTTTAAGAATTAACTTCAAGCTGCAAATGTTTGATTTAGAATTTAATGTCCCCTTTTTTGAGTCGTGATAGCTAAGGCTATCAAACTCAAAAAGAGGCTTATTTAATCCCAAATCAATTCATTTTCGCCCAAATCGTTGATTTTGAAGAACTTAATTTTTAAACATGCCCTAATGATGTGATTAAGTCGTTCAAAATTACAAATAAAAATAGTGTGACACGATATTTTTTTCATATTGCTTATAGAGGAACCAGTTATAGAGGCTGGCAACGCCAACCTAATGTCAGAAGTGTTCAAGAAATTTTGGAAAAATACTTGGCTCGAACACTCAAAAAAGAGGGAATCTCTATTATTGGTTGTGGGCGTACAGATGCAGGTGTTCATGCCAGTCAATTTATTTTTCATTTTGACCTAGAAAGTCTTCCCGAACGATTATTATACAAGCTTAACAAGCAGCTACCGCATGATATTGTCATTATAGAGATAAAGGCAGTTGACAAAAAAAGACATGCCCGTTTTGGGGCAACACAACGCACCTATGATTATTTTTGGCACCATACTAAAGATCCTTTTTTAGTAGGACTGAGCAGCCATTGTGATTATAGTACGCCATTAGACTTAACCAAAATGAAAGCAGCCATTCAGTATATGGCCAAACAATCTGATTTCCAAGCTTTCTGTAAATCGCCTGACAAACACAACACGACTATTTGCAGAATAGACAGCATACGATTTTTCCAAGATGAAAGTGGACAACACTTTAGAATACAAATCAAAGCCAATCGTTTCTTGAGAGGAATGATTAGGATATTGGTACATAAAGTATTAGAAATTGGGGAAGGTTATCGTACCCTTGAACAATTAACTACTGCCTTTGAAACAAACAAAGCACACGAAAAGCTCAAATCTGCTCCTGCAGATGGACTTTACCTTTCAGGGATAGAATATCCTAATCTACAATTGAATCATCAAACTATTTTTCCTATTTTTAGTTTGAATTGGAAAGAAATAAAATAAAATTATGGCAACTGAAATACAAGAAATAGAAGGCATTGGAGCTAGCTCTGCCGCTAAATTAAAAGAAATCGGTATTGATACCGTTGAAAAATTACTCCATGAAGGCTTTTACCCTAAGGGGCGTAAGGCTATTGCTGACCAAACAGGAATAAGTGGTAAAAAACTACTAGATTGGATTGGGATGGCAGATTTATTTAGAGTACGTGGAGTAGGAAAACAATTTGCTGAATTGCTCAAAGCAGCTGGTGTCGATACCGTCAAAGAACTCAAAATGCGAAATCCTAGTAATTTGGCAACTGCATTGAGTGAAACCAACGAAGAAAAAAATATCTGTAAAGCTATCCCCCACTTGGTACAGCTCGAAAATTGGATTGCTCAGGCAAAACACCTAGAAGCTCGTTTGACTTACTAAGAGCATGCCTAATGCATTTTTGTCAAAAAATGTATCTTCTTTAAATTTAAGCTATTCAAGCATTGAAGTAGTTATTTAAGAACTAGAAATGAATAGAATTATTTAGCTTTTTAATGTACTTCAGTGTTTGAATCTATTATTTCCACACACACTGCACACTTACATGAAATATTATCTTATAATACTTTCACTAATTACATTAAAAGTAAATTGTTCAACGGCACAAACACACGAACATACCGCTGACTCCTTGGCACGAGAAGTAGCAAAAATTATTAATCAACTTCAAGATACTTCTGGATGTGATATTTATATCCAAGAATTACAATCTTTGTATAAAGAAACGAATGAAGAAGTATATCACTTGGCTGCGGAGACCTCCTCTTTAATAAAAAAAATTTATAGCCCTAGAGGTCGTAGTGTAGAGTTAAAAAAAGAATACTATCAGCCTTATGAAGAGCAACTAATAAATACAAAAATGTCAATTAAACCAGTATAATCTACTCACATTACACAGCTATACTGCTTTAATCAAAATATACTATTATAGTAGTGCTGCTGATGGTATGGTAAATGGAATCAAATATGGTCAAGAGGCTATAGATTTTTATTATGCTCTATCCAAAGAAAAACAAAATCAATTTAAAGAAACCTACAAATCTGCAGATTTAGCTTTTATAAGCTATGTCGTTCTTAGAAGTAAATTAATTACGACTGATTTATCTAATCTAGAAAAATGGATGGATAAAGCTTTGTATTGGAGTCATTTTGACCATAAACGAGGGGGAAATTTACTGATGTATGCGGAAGTACGTAACTATATAAGTACTTATTATAACTATAAAAATGAAATAGATTCTGCTCTATATTACTGTGATCTAGTCTTAGATACGCTACGGCAAAATGATTTTCATATAGATTTATTTACCAATATTGTTGCTTCCAAAACTAATGCACTATTACAAGCAGACCGTTATGATGAAGCGATAGAACTTTATTATGAATTATACAATAAAGGAAAGGAAGTCAAACATAAAGGAACTATTCTTTTTAGTATTGTAGCTATTGGGGCTTGTCATGCAGCACTCCACCAAGATGAAGAGGCTATTCGCTGGTATCGAAAAGTAGTTCATTTGCAACATTGGGAAGATTCTGTTCAGCAACAGAATGCCGCTACTTTAATCTCTAGTTGTGCCAAGTATTATGAATATACCAATAATACCGATAGTGCCATCTATTTTTTAGAAAAGAGTCTATCTTATATAAAAGCTTCTGGAAGAAAACATACACTTTTTAATGCCTATATATCTTTAGCAAAGAAGTATTTAATTAAACAAGATAGCCTTAAATCGAATGAAAACTTTGAAGCAGCACTTGCCTTAAACGCTCCTCTAATCCAAGGAAAGAAAACCTTATCTAATTTAGAAAATTTGCTTAAATACCTAGAGGAAGCAAAAAAATACCCTACAATAATCACTTATGCTCAAGATATGTATAGCTTGGCTACCCAATTGGATGTACCTAAAGAAAGAGCTTTTGCGATAGAATCAATAGTCCAAGCTTATATTGGTTTAGATAAGATCGATAGTGTAGCTAAATACTTAGCCCTGAAAGATACACTCAATGAACAATATTATCAAATGACACAAGATTCTGCTATAATTGAAGCTCAAACAAAATTCAAAACAGCAGAAAAAGAACGTCAGATAGTATTGCTAAACGAACAAAATAGGTTGATTTCCCAAAACAGGAATCTCTTTATTGGACTATTTGGTTTAGCGATCTTGTTATTAGCTTTAGCGGCTTGGTTTTTTCTCAAAGAAAGAAAACTTTCTAGAGAATTGAAAGTACTCAACCATACTCAAAATAAATTATTTTCTGTCTTGGGACATGATCTACGAAACCCTTTCAATGTATTGATGAGCATCTCCAAACGTATGGGGACAAAAACAGCCCTAGGAGGAGATCCCACTATCCCTTCTGCTTTTGATACTATTTATAACTCGTCTCAAAAAACTTACTATCTATTCAATGACTTGCTAGATTGGGGCAAAAGTCAAACAGGCAAACTACAAAAAGAAGCACAACATCTTAATTTGAATGAAGTGATTAATGAATCAAAATCTGTTACAGATTCTCTTCGCAAAGAAAAGAATATCCGCTTAAATTTAGAGCTTGATTACAATGGTGTCTTCGCAGACAAGTCTATGCTACAAACAGTCTTTCGCAATCTATTGACCAATGCTTTTAAATTTACTCCAGAAGGGGGATCTGTTACGGTATCTTCTAAGCTGAATGACAATCAAATTCATATAGAAATAAAAGATAATGGTATAGGCATGTCCAATGCCCAGAAAGACGAATCATTCAGTAATAACAACAAAGGATTAGGACTCTTACTCTGCAAAGAATTTGTGGAAGCAAATCAAGGGACAATAGGAATAAAAAGTCAATCAAAAAAAGGAACAACCGTTTGGATAAAATTACCCAAAGGGAATGTTATTGTTACTAAAAAGAAAGGCACTGATAGCAAGATGGTAAATACAGAAATAGTATTATCTCCTAAAGCTCTTGAGCTATTGACTCCCTATATGGATCAGTTAGAAGCACTCAGTGTCTATTATACCTCAGAGCTCAAAAAAATAACGAAAATACTCCACACTCATCAAGAAGAAAGTCTTTCCAAATGGACAAAAGCTCTTGAGTTAGCGATCGAAAACTCTAACGAAGAAGTCTTTAAGCAATTGATCAATAACGCGAAAAAATGAAAGATATAAATATATTAGTAGTAGATGATGATACTGCCAATAGAATGTTGGTTATTGATTGCCTGACAGAGCAGAGAAAAAATTATAATTTTTTCTCTGCTCCTAATGGTCAAGTAGCTCTCTCTCTTTGTAATGAAGTTGTATTTGATTTAATTCTTCTGGACTGGGAAATGCCTGTCATGAATGGGATAGAAACGCTGAAGGAATTGAAAAAAGATGATGTCCACAGTAAAATCCCTGTAATCATGTATACAGGTGTGATGACTGATTCTGTCAACCTACAAGAGGCATTAGAACATGGTGCAATAGAGTTTTTGCGAAAACCCATCGACAATATAGAACTCATTGCTAGAGTAGATGCTACTCTAAAACTAATTCAAGTAGAGCAAGAAAAGCTAGAACTAAAAAACAAGGAGCTCGTATCGCTGACACTCCAAATTGCTGAAATGAATACTTTCTTGACAGAAATGAAAATGGATTTAGAAACCTTCCGAAAAAAAACAAACTTAACGGTAGGTCGTTTAGAGCATCGTATCAGCCAGAAATTGCAAAATGAAGATTATTGGGAGCAGATTAAGATCAGAATAAGTTCTATTCATGAGGGATTCTATAATCAGCTTTCTATAGATTATCCTTCCTTGACGAATGGCGAAGTGCGTCTAGCCTCTTTATTGAAGATAGGATTGACCAATGGAGAAATCGCTTCTATCATGAATATCACAACCAAAAGCTTAGAAAAAAATCGCTCAAGACTTCGTAAAAAACTAGGCTTATCTTCTAGTGATAATATGGAAAAATATATTCAAAGCATCAAGTAAAACACTCCGTAACCTCAGGGCTAAAGTTAATTCAAACTCAAAAGCTAGAGACATAATTTCATTATGTCTCTAGCTTTTTTTTGTCCCTACTTTATCTTGTCGGGTTTTTGTCGGGGGCGTTTTTTTGCCTTTCAAATAAGCTTAGTCTAATTTTGAAATACTGAATTATTCGCTAAGTAAACTAGTAACACTGAAGGCTCTTATCTTTTGTTAAGATGACGTTGTTCAATAATAGCTAAATTAAGAGTCCTCAAAAATAGAAGCATTCCTTAATCAGTCTAACTAAATGACAGCCATAGGTTTTCAAACAGCTTCTGTCAAGCCATTAAATATCTTTAATTCTAAATAATTATGCCCTCTTCAATTATTCACACATTTTTTTCACAAAAAATCTATATTTTTATGAAGATTTTATTTCAAACCAAAAGTAGCTTAATACTTATTTTTTATGCTTGCTTATTGCTAATGAGCCATGCAGCAACAGCACAGATTTCACAACCCTATACTTGGGAATTGCAAGGAGGACGAGATTTACCTGGTCCCAATGCCGCTGGATTAGATACAGCGATTCTTCCACCAGCCCCTAATTCAGGGGTAGCTAATCGTTTATCCAGTCCTTTTTTATGTGATTTGGATGGCGATGGCGATCAAGATTTTGTCAGTGGAGGAGCTTGGGGGAGAGTTTATTTTTATGAAAATACAGGAACAACTTCTGCTCCACATTGGCAAATAAGCTCTTCTATACCCACTTTAGATAGCATCTTTATTAATGGTAGTCTAAATTCCCGAAATGAAGTACAACCGAGCTTAACCGATATAGATAATGACGGCGATTTAGATTTATTTGTAGGAACTCGTTATAACTATTCTCCATCAAGCGGAGTCCTCGGGACTAGACTCAAAGATATTATTTATTACGAAAATATAGGTTCGGCTACCAATCCGATCTTTCAGTATGCAAACATACAAGGACTCACCACAGGGGCAGCCAGCTTTACACATTACCAAACTGGAGAATTCAGCTTCTGTGGTTTTGTTGATATAGACGGAGATGGTGACAAAGATATCGCTGTCCCTGGTTCTGACTCTATTGCCTTTTTTAGGAATATTGGAACAGCCAGTAATCCTATTTTTGTGCGATTGTATGGTGCCCAAAATCCTTTTCATGTTTTTCAAGCAAACCCTCCTGTCAGCTCAGGACTAACTAATTATTTAGTCCCTTCTGCTTCTTTTGAAGATTTTGATAATGATGGAGATTTTGATTTGTATATGGGGGAAGATGCTGGTTTTATCAAGTATTTTGAAAATACAGGAACAGCAACGGTTCCTCAATTCAGTATTGGGGGGAATCCTCCTATACAATATGATATGCATGATAGTCTCATGATGCAAGATTTTGGGCAATTTGCTTCTGCTTCTTTTGCGGACGTGACAGGAGATGGTATTAAAGATATTATAGTCGGTACGTTTCGTGGTATTTCGAGTCAAGATGGAGCATTCTACTGGGCAAAAGGAGTATCAGATTGCGATAGTACCAGTACTACTACTAGCTCTATTAGTCCAGTCGTATGTGGTAGTTATACTAGCCCAAGTGGAACAACTTATACGATGTCTGGTACCTATATGGATACTATTCCTAATGGTGCAGGCTGTGATTCTGTTATTACTATCAATCTAACGATAGGCACGAGTCCTGCTGTTAATTTGTACCGACCAGCATGGTCCGTTTATGCAGGTTTGCCAGAATCTTACAGCATCGCAACAGAAGAAACTTCTGGGGAAGGATTAGTATTCAATAATTCAGGAACTAAAATGTTTATTGTTGGAGCAAATGACGATGCTGTTGTTGAGTATGATTTAAGTACTGCCTATGATATTTCTACCGCAAGTCCATCAGGAATAGAGCTAAATGTCAATAGTCAAAGTGTTGCCCCAAGAGGGTTAACCTTTAATAATGATGGATTAAAACTTTATGTCGTTTCTCCTTTCTCCCGTATTTTTGAATATACTTTAACTGCTCCTTTTGATTTATCTACTGCAACTTATGCTGGTATTGGAGAATCTATAGGAATTACACAAACTTCCAACCCACAAGGAATGACATTCAGTCCTTCTGGAAATAGAATGTATGTTATTGGTTCATCAGGAAATATTGTAACTTATAATCTAAATACACCTTATGATATTTCCACTGCAATATATGCTGGGGCAGCTAATGATTTAGATGTAAGTAGCCAATTTGGATTTGCTACTCAGCTATTGTTTAATGCAGATGGCACTAAATTATTGGTAGGTGGGCGTTTTGGCACATTAGGCTCTAATTCAGGGGTCAAAACCTTTAATTTGAGTACTCCTTATAATATTTCTACAGGAGTATATGCTGGTTCAACAGAAGATTTCGTTTCTGCAGCAGCAAGTATTGTATTTAGCTTTGCCTTTAATGGTGATGGATCTAATCTGTATACGCTTGGTGGCAATGAAGATAGAATATTTGAATATAGTCTAACTACTCAAGGAACAACTATAAGTGCTTGTGATAGCTATACAATTGGTATTACTACTTATACTACCTCTGGTTTGTATCCAGATACACTTATAAATAGATTCGGTTGCGATAGTATTGAGTATGTAGATTTGACCATCAATAACAGTACAAGCGACAGCATCTCGCCTACGGCTTGTGATAGCTATACCTCACCAGCAGGTGATATGTATACAACTTCAGCCGTATTTAATGATACTTTGACTACGAGTACAGGATGTGACTCGATCATTACCGTCAATTTGACTATCAACAACAGTACGAGTAGCAGTATTTCTCCTATAGCTTGTGACAACTATACTTCGCCAGCAGGGAATATTTATACCAGTTCAGCAGTATTCAATGATACCTTGACTACAAGCAAAGGCTGTGATTCTGTCATTACAGTGAATTTGACCATCAACAATAGTACAAGTAGCAGCATTTCTCCTACCGCTTGTGATAGCTATACTTCACCAGCAGGTAAGTTCTTCTCTACTTCAGCAATATTCAATGATACTTTGACTACTAGCACAGGTTGTGATTCTGTTATTACAGTGAATTTGATCATCAACAACAGTACAAGCAGCAGTATTTCTCCTATCGCTTGTGGTAGTTATACTTCACCAGCAGGAGACTTGTACATTACTTCAGCAGTGTTCAATGACACTTTGACCAATAGTGTCGGTTGTGATTCTGTTATTACTGTTAACTTGACGATTCTCAATGTTGTTAGCAGTAATATTTCACCTACGGCTTGTGACAGCTATACTTCGCCAGCAGGTGACTTGTACACTGCTTCAGCCCTATTTAATGATACCTTGACTACGAGTACAGGATGTGATTCAATCATTACTGTCAACTTGACTATCAGCAATAGTACGAGTAGCAGCATTTCTCCTATCGCTTGTGATAGCTATACTTCACCAGCAGGTAAGTTCTTCTCTACTTCAGCAATATTCAACGATACTTTGACCAATAGCGTCGGTTGTGATTCTGTCATTACTATCAACTTGACTATCAACAATAGTACGAGCAGCAGCATTTCTCCTATCGCTTGTGATAGCTATACTTCACCAGCAGGTAAGTTCTTCTCTACTTCAGCAATATTCAACGATACTTTGACCAATAGTGTTGGTTGTGATTCTGTCATTGCTGTCAACTTGACGATCAACAACAGTACGAGCAGCAACATTTCTCCTATCGCTTGTAATAGCTATACTTCACCAGCAGGTATGATTTATACTAGTTCAGCTATATTCAACGATACTTTGACTAATAGTGTTGGTTGTGATTCTATTATCACCGTTAATCTAACTATTAACAATAGCACTACTAATAGTATTTCGCCTGTAGTTTGTTATACTTACACTTCACCAGCAGGTATGGTCTACACCAGTTCTGCTGTATTCAACGATACTCTGACCAATAGTGTTGGTTGTGACTCTGTCATTACTGTCAACTTGACTATCAACAACAGTACGAGCAGCAACATTTCGCCTATCGCTTGTAATAGCTATACTTCACCAGCAGGTATGATTTATACTAGTTCAGCTGTATTCAATGATACCTTGACCAATAGTGTTGGTTGTGACTCTATTATCACTGTTAACCTAACTATTAACAATAGTACTAGTAGCAATATTTCGCCTATATCTTGTGATAGCTACACTTCACCAGCAGGAGACCTGTACACTACTTCAGCAGTGTTCAATGACACTTTGACCAACAGTGTTGGTTGTGATTCTATTATCACCGTTAATCTAACTATTAACAATAGCACTA
>CAYOJF010000086.1:13168-22632 GCA_964404215.1 uncultured Aureispira sp.
AGTGTTGGTTGTGATTCTATTATCACCGTTAATCTAACTATTAACAATAGCACTACTAATAGTATTTCACCTGTGGTTTGTTATACTTACACTTCACCAGCAGGTATGGTTTACACCAGTTCTGCTGTATTCAGCGATACTTTGACCAACAGTATTGGTTGTGACTCTATTATCACGGTCAATCTAACTGTTAACAATAGTACTAGTAGCAGTATTTCTCCTATAGCTTGTGGTTCTTACACTTCACCAAATGGTATGATTTATACCAGCTCTGCTGTTTTCAATGATACCTTGACCAATAGTACAGGCTGTGATTCTATTATCATGGTAAACCTAACTATTAATAACAGTACCACTAATAGTATTTCGCCAGTTGTTTGTGATACTTATACTTCGCCAAGCGGTATGATTTATACCAACTCTGCTGTTTTCAATGATACCATACCAAATGGCAATGGCTGTGATTCAATTCTTACTATCAACCTAACTGTTAATAATGTAGATACTAGTATAACTCTAAATGGTACAACATTAGTTTCTAATGCAACTAATGCTACATATCAGTGGATCAATTGCGACATCAATAATGCTCCTATTTTTGGAATGACAAACCAAACATTTACACCAAGTGTAAATGGTCGTTATGCCGTTATTGTTACTCAAAATGGATGTACAAGTACTTCAAACTGTATCAATGTAGTTGTTTCCGATATTCATACTATAAATACTATCGAAACAGTCAAAATTTATCCTAATCCTTCTGCTGGATTAGTTACTGTTGAGTTTTTGGATAATAGTGTGATAGAAAATAATATCAAAGTATTCAATAGTCTTGGACAAATCGTTTGGACAGCAAACTCTGATACTTCACCAACGATCCAATTAGATTTATCGACCTTGACTAATGGCGTTTATCTATTACAAGTAAACGATCAATTTACTACGAAATTGATCTTAAGAGATTAAGAGATTCCTATAGAAGTTTGTGGTAGTACATCACAAACTTCTTTTTCAACCTAAATTTTATACTTATGACCGATTTACAATTATTGGGAGCATCTGCTTTGGCTTATAACATATCGCCTGATGGAAATTTTTGTGACACTAATAATTCTTATTTTAAAGCACTTGCAATACCAGGAACATTTCTACACCCTAGTTCGACTCGATACAAAGTAGTAAAAGATAATTCAGCTGCCTGTATCTTATTCAAGATGGAGAATAAGGACGAAAAAAAAATTATTATCTCTTTTAGAGGGACTATTAATCCATCTAGCATTGAAGGGCTTAATGATTGGTTTAATAATCTTTATGCAGGTTTTACAGAATGGAATAACCAATATAAAGTTCATAAGGGATTTGCAACTGAAGTAGATAACTTATATCCTGAAATTAAAAATATTCTTCTTAATGACTGGAATCAAGATAATAAAGCTAGTATCTATATAACAGGACATAGTCAAGGTGGAGCAAAAGCTTTGTTGACAGCCTTCAAATTCTATTTAGATGGGATTTCGGTTAATAAAATTGTGACTTTTGCTGCTCCTAATGTTGGAGGAGAAAGTTTTTCCAATGCCTATAATCAACATCTATTTGATAAAACAATACGATACCAGTGTGCCAGAGATATTGTCCCTATGCTTCCTCCTAACTGGGGGCATGAAGGTAAAATAACCTATGATCCAAGTAGAAGTCAACAATTTATGACAGCACATAATCTGTCAGACAAGGCTCTTCAATCCGATCCTTCTTGGGAGATTATTAAAAAAATTCTGAACATAATAACTGCTTTTGCAAATGGAGATCTACAAAATGATATATTAAAGACCCTAAGAGACTATTATGCTGTAGGCATACTAAGGTACATTAATACTAATAATGAGTTAGTATCCGATCCTCAATATCTAAGTATGATGCTTGATCTTATTCCTGGCCTTTCTAATATAGGGTTATATCATTCATTAGAGACTTATAAAAAATATGTTGACAAACACACTTAAACATTAGACTAAGAGCTATCTACTGACTAAAAGATTGGAGAGAATATTCTTTCCAATCTTTTTCTATAAAATTATATTTGGAGGACGTCTAAAAGTCCGCCAATTCGGGATACCGTTTTAATAATTTCTCTTGTGCTTTTTCAAACTTAGCCCATTGTTTTGGGGTCATTTCTGGATCTGGCTGTATAGCCTGATAATGCAGTCTTTGTAAATCTTGATAACGAAGGTGAGCCTCTACAAAGTCCTCCATTTCTATCACCAAAAGAGCAATATAATTAATCAGGTGGAAATTATCTCTAGGGTTGAGTTCTAAGGCTTCTTTATAATATTTGGCTGCCTGATCGTAGTCTTGATAAACATTATCATACAATTCTGCCAGATTACCCATTAGAGCACAACTATAGGGATTATGTTTGAGTCCATCTTTATAGATCTGTTCCGCTTCTACTGGCTTTTGAGCCGTTATCCAAATTCTATTTCCATATATAACCCAAGCGAAACTTTTGTTGGGGGTATGAGCAATCGCCTCTTCTAATAATTCGACTCCTTTAGCAAAAGTCACGACTGTATTTTTATACATCAACGCATCTGCTAACCACACTTTAATATTATAATCATTAGGATAATATCCCATTGCCTCTTCTAATACCGTTATCGCTTTATCTATTTCGTTTTTCGGAAAATAATGAATAAAGATATAAGCCTTTTCATTCAGTGCTTCCTTATTCTTTGGGTCTACTTCTAGTACGGTATCATAACACTCTAGTGCTTTCTTATAATCGTTTAACCCTTCCTTATAGAGTCCACCCAATATATTAAGCGTTTCTATATCCTTTTTGTTAGCTTTTAGTACCATTTCAAAAAATACTTTTGCTACATCTAATCTCTTAGGATAATATCGCATGATTCGGTCTCCTAGATGCAGATAGTATCGAAGGTAGCGATTATTTTTGAGCAATAGGGGTTCATATATTGGCAGTACAGAAATATGGTCTTCTATAACCTCCCAATTGTCTTCAAAATCTTCATAATCATAGAGAATATTCCGAAGTTCAACCCATGCAAAGGCTGCCTCCCAATCTGTGATAGTCCTCTCTTCAAAATACTGTTCTAATAGCTCTCTACTCTTTTCGTTAAGAGTACTTTTTTCTTGTGGCATGTATGCCAATAGGGTTAGCTCTTTTTCAAAAAGATGGATATAATCGGTATACTGTAATAATATTTCTACTCCAACCTCTACACTACTTGTATCTACGCCGATTAATAAATCAGATAAGTTAGCAATCGCTTCTGGGTTCAATTCGTCTTTCATTATTTTTCTTTTTTATGGCGATGAGAGGTTATTAATACTCATAACCTCTACTGAAGCATTGTCATTTGCCATTCTTTGATCGCATCAATCGGATAAACTAACATAATAACATTGAGTAATAAACTATCATATATAGTAAAAACCATCGCTACTTCAATAATAATGAATAGAATCAATGTCCTCCAGAACCCTAAATAATAGGCCACTATGAACCCTAATCCACAACTCACTAAATCACCTACTGAGTTAAAGATAGTATCTCCTTCATAACCTAAAGCTGCTGTGCCTTCTCTATAACGATCTATAATGATAGCTGAGTTTTCTAATACTTCCCATGCGGCTTCTATTATAGTGGCTATACAAAAACGCCATAAAACACTCAGTTTGGGAGTCAACCAATATAAAAAACCAAAAAAGAGGAGTCCGTGCTGCAAGTGAGAAAAGCTATAAGGATCCATAAATTGCTGAGAGGTTTCACCGCTCCACGCATCTCCTATCCACAATTTTACTTGTCCGCTCTTGCTCCACCAACTACGCCCCTGACTACTGAGTACAAAAGTGATTACAGTTGTAACTAACAATGTGGTTACAATAGGAATAAGGTTTTTTTTAGTTGAACTTTGCATATGAATACTAGGGTTTGTAATTTATTAGTAGTGAAGTTGTTTAATTCTTAGAGCCTGTCTAAAATATAGTTTATTCTAATCCCAGCATATCTTGCATATCGAAAACCCCTTCTTTATTTTGCACCCATTCTGCTGCTTTGATCGCTCCTTGTGCGAAACCAATTCTATTATGAGCTACATGACTAATCTGTATGGTATCAATATCAGATGTATAATCAATCGTATGTGTCCCAGGTACTTTATCTAGTCGCTTTGCTACCACAGGGATCACCTGATTATCGAGCACCTGATTATTTTCTTGTAGTTTATAGGTAGCATATCGTTTATTTTCTTGTAGAATATCCTTAGTCAATGTAACCGCTGTACCACTTGGAGCATCTAGCTTTTGTGTATGATGAATTTCTTCTATAGCAACTTGATATTCGCCAAACTGCTCCATCATTTTAGCTAGATATTGATTCAACTTAAAAAAAATATTGACTCCAATACTAAAATTAGAGGCGTACAAAAAAGTGCCCTTCTTTATCTTACAATAGCTAACCAATTCTTCATATTGATCTAACCAAGCTGTAGTACCACATACTACAGGTATACCAGCATCTATACATTTTTTCAAATTTCCAAACGCAGTACTAGGTATAGAAAATTCAATAGCAACATCCGCTTGTTTCAAATTTTCTATCGTCAATTCGGATGCATTTTGGCTCCCTATTTTGAGGACTAATTCATGTCCCATTTCATTGGCTAATTTTTCGATGGTTTTCCCCATCTTTCCATAGCCGATCATTGCTATTTTCATTTATTATGTATGTTTTTTTTATATAAAAAACCCTTTACATTCACTAATATAGTAGAAAGTAAAGGGTTTTAATGTGGAAAGTTCAAAAAAACTTTTTGTCGGTTATCCCATGTCTATGCCTCTTCCAAAAAAGGGTATCTATAATCTGTTGGTGGAACAAACGTTTCTTTGATGGTACGAGGAGAAACCCAACGTAGCAAATTCATTGGAGCTCCTGCTTTATCATTAGTACCAGAAGCACGTCCACCACCAAATGGCTGTTGACCAACAACTGCACCTGTTGGTTTGTCATTAATATAGAAGTTACCTGCTGTATGACGTAGCATTTTAGCGGCCTTTTCAATCACAATTCTATCGGTAGCGAATAATGCTCCAGTCAAGGCATAAGGAGAAGATTCATCTAATATCTGGATCGTTTCTTCAAATTTTTCATCCTCATAAACATAAACGGTCAATACGGGTCCAAATATTTCTTCGCACATGGTGGTGTACTTAGGATCTTGAACCTGAATAACCGTTGGAGCAATAAAATACCCTACTGATTTATCATAAGTACCACCAGTTAAGATTTCGACTCCATCAGCCGCTTTAGCCTCGTCTATATATTTAGCAATTTTGTCAAAAGCTCTCTCGTCAATTACGGCATTGATAAAGTTAGAGAAATCTTCTACATCACCCATTTTCATGGAATTAACATCTGCTACTAGCTTTTCTTTGATCTCCCCCCAAAGACTAGCTGGAACATACGCACGTGACGCTGCTGAACATTTTTGTCCTTGATATTCGAATGCCCCTCTTGCCATAGCTACCGCTACTTCTTGAGCTTTAGCTGTAGGGTGAGCCAAGATATAATCTTTTCCCCCAGTCTCTCCTACTATGCGTGGATAAGCATTGTATTTAGAAATATTATTTCCTATTGTTTGCCATAATGTTTGGAATACATTAGTACTTCCTGTGAAGTGTAACCCTGCAAATTCAGGATGATTAAATACAACTTCTCCTGCCTCTGGTCCATCTACTAATACTAAGTTGATGACACCATCTGGCACTCCTGCTTCTTTGAACAAATCCATAATTACCTTGGCAGAATAAACTTGTGTTTCTGCTGGTTTCCAAACGACTACATTACCCATCATAGCAGGTGCTGCACACAAATTGGCACAAATAGAAGTAAAATTAAAAGGAGTAATGGCAAAAATAAACCCTTCTAGTGGTCTATGTTCTAGTCTATTCCAGATACCCGGAGCAGACTGCGGTTGCTCTTTATAAATTTGAGTCATATACTCCGCGTTGAAACGGAAAAAATCAATCAATTCGCAAGCAGCATCAATCTCTGCTTGGTAACAGTTTTTGGACTGCCCTAGCATCGTAGCTGCATTAAATTTCTGACGATAAGGTCCTGCCAATAATTCTGCACACTTCAAAAATACTCCCGCTCTATATTCCCAAGAAGTATTTTCCCAGTCAGCTTTGGCTGCTAAAGCAGCATCTATTGCCATTTGTACATGGCTAGCATCTCCCATGTGATAATGTCCTAGTACATGCTGGTGATCATGTGGAGGAGTCATCTCTTTTGTATTCCCTGTTTTTATTTGTTTGCCACCAATTACCATAGGGACATCAATGTGCTGATTTTTGAAAGCTTTGAGATGAGCTTTCAACTCTGCTCTTTCTGGACTACCTGGAGCATATGATTTAACTGGCTCGTTCTTAGGTGTCGGAACATTGAAAAATGCGTTTGACATAACGTTTTTTAGTTTTATGAGTTAATTGATATTATCTAACCAACTCTATGTTATAATTGATTTTGCTAAAGATAAGCAATACACGCTACAATCACAAAAGCTACCTAAAGCGTTCTTGTCTTATTTATGATACATTATTACAAATGATCTTACTGAGGAATTGTTCGGGCAAATGTCCAATTATACTGATCTGCAACTGCTTTTACTTCCCAAGCGATGTCTATTATTTTGATATTTTCTGTTTCATTTTGTCCTTGAAATAATGGATAGACTAAAGCAAAATTTTCAGCTTTTTTCACCCCTAGTCGATTCAATAAAGCTAAAGCATTCTCTACGCCATCCTCTATACTATGACAGTTCATAATCTGTAATTGCCCTTCAGTAATTACTCCAGAAGTAATTGTAGATTCTATCCCTACCTTAACACTGAATGGCGGACCTAGTGTTGGAGGATATAATATGAGTATAAATTTGCAAGCAACTTCAACCGATAAGTCATTCATGATAAGGCTTTTTATTTTTGATTCGATTATGTAAATATAAAAAAGGCTTTTAGGAATATCCTAAAAGCCTTTATGGTATTTATCGTTACGGTAGTTATTAATCTCTTCTGACAATTAATTTGAACGTCTTCGTTCCACTCATTGTCGTTACTCTTACTAAGTAGTTAGCTGCCGCTAAGTCTGCTAGTTCTATTTGCACAGACTGTTGGTTCGCAACCGTTTTATTCCATACACGCTGTCCAATATTATCATACACTTCTACTTCTATTTCGCCTACTACAGGTTCTGAGAAGTCAATTTGTGCTTGATTAATTGCTGGGTTAGGATACAGGCGAATCACTTGCTCTCCTGCTGTCACTTCCAATGCTCTGATTTCAGAGTAACTGTAAGTTCCATCAAAATCAACTTGTTTGATTCTAAAGTAATGTACTCCTGCTACTAAGTTAGGTACCTCGTAACGGTAGTTCTGTTGTAATACTGTTGTTCCTGCTCCTTGTACATAGCCAATATTTTGGAAGTTTGTTGTTCCTGGCAAAGCATGCTCTACTTCAAATCCTGCATTATTAGTTTCTGTTGCAGTTACCCAGTCTAATACTCCTAGGTTCTGTCCCTGTAATCTTGCAGTGAAACTTAGTAGTTCTACTGGTAGGTCAATTACTTCTACGCGATAATCTTCCACTTCCCCATTTGTTTTACCTCCAGCAAAATCTGCTGCTACTAATGGTTCATCGTCTACTCTCAATCTCACATTTACTGTATTGGTTCCGCTATAACCAGCTGGCACATTCACTGTTTGTACAGCTACTGCTGGACTTGCTGTTACTCTGGATCCTCCGTAGAACTGCTCATAGGTTCCATCATTATCCCAATCTATCCAAAGACCATACTGAACTAAAGTTGGTTGACTTGAATTCACGGTAATATCTAGATTGAAACTTGTACCACCTAGTACTGCTGTTGGGAAATTACCTGGATTTGATCCTACTACTATCCCATCATCAAATTCATCATTAGCGATTGTCGTTAATTCAAAATCAGTTCGCAATCCTAACCATACATCATTTGTACCGTCTAAGGTACTATCTGTATTAACATCTAATATTGCTCTGTGCCATGCTTCTGGATATCCAACTGCATCACCATAGTCCTTGTTTACATCCAATATTGTAATATAAACTGTTGCTGTATCACATGCTACTGGTGTTCCGTCATCACATACACTGTATGTAAATTCGTCATTACCTACAAAGTTTGGATTTGTTGGTGTGTAGGTATAGCTTCCATCTGGATTCAATACTACTGTACCATTTGTTGGTCCTGTTACTAAGCTGACTCCTGTAGATTGATCATCCCCTTCTAAGTCTGTATCGTTTGGCAATACATTGCTAATAATTGGACTTCCTTTATCTCCGAATACTTCATCGTCATTTGCATTAGTTGTATTTCCTACTTTTGCAGGTAACACATATATCGTTACAGTTGTTTGCTCACAATTAATTGGTGTAGCATCATCACAAGTCGCATACTCATACTCTACTTGACCAACAAAATCTGCTGTTGGTGTAAAGGTATAGGTTCCATTTGTATTCTGTATCAATGTTCCCGCATTAGTCACGGCTCCTCCTGCACTATTCACTCCTGCAATAATAGTTGGTATACCTAATGGAGCAGTACCATCAGTTTGCCCATCTCCATCTGTATCTATTTGAATTGTTCCGCTGACCGCAATATTATCCAAATCTGGATCGCTGTCATTAGACAATACTTGTCCACTTACTGGTAATCCTTGATAAGTTACATTCACATCTGGTGTTACGATCACTGTTCCATTTGTTGTCGTTGGTGCTGGTATCACATCTATTGTTACCCTTGCCTCATCACAAACAACTGGTGTTCCATCATCGCACATAGTGTAGCTATAGATCACCTCTCCTGCAAATCCTGTTGTTGGCGTAAAGGTATACGTTCCGTTAGCATTCTGAGTTAACGTTCCGGCATTAACCACTGCTACACCATTTTCATCTATTCCTGCAACTGTTGTTACCGCTCCAAGTGTTCCTGCAGCATCTGGTACACCATCTCCATCAGTATCTACTTCTATAGCTGTTACTGCTAAGTTATCTCCCTGTGGATCAATGTCATTGGTCAATACTTGTCCACTGACTGCTACTTCTACTATAGTAGAGTTAACATCATTGATCGCATAAGTAGTATTTGACTCTCTCCAATCTCTCTCTAAAGTACCCGGTACATCTACATCTGGATGACTGTTTGGGTTAAGCGTCGTATTCGTCGCATCTGTACTGGCTACGTCGTTATCAAATCCGTCCAATAGCCCGTCTCCATCTGCATCCGTTGTGCCTCCTGCTAATCCTGTATTCGCATTAGGGGCATCCGAACCGTTTACTACGCCATCTCCGTTCGTATCATGTCCTTCGATTACATCTGGCTCTCCATCATTATCCGTATCTAAATCCAA
>CAYOJF010000087.1:0-21724 GCA_964404215.1 uncultured Aureispira sp.
CTAAACGTAACGATATAAAATATGAAATATTTAGTACTATTATTGGTTTGTTGTACACTAACTGTTGGAGCACAAGAGATCGCGAATCCAATAGAAACTCAATCTTTAAATGCATTGTTGGGGACTACTCGACTCAAAGCAACAGAGCCTGCTAATAAAGATAAAGCTTTAGTGGACTTTTTATTGAAACACCCTAATTATGAACTAAAAAAAGAAGGGGACAAAGAGGACAAAAAAACGATATACCAGTACAAAGAGCAAGGAGTGATTGTCAAAACAAAACAAACTGGAATTAGTATTCCTTCTCTTGATGATTTTGTGGAAACTATTAGTATCAAAGCCACAGAGAAGCGTTTACTACCCTACAATTGTGACGCAACTATGTCCTGTAGAGAATTTTGCAAAAAATTAAAATTACTAGATTTTAAATACAATCGTTCTAAAAGACATAAAATAAAAAATATACTACGCAAAGAGGTGTTTGAGAGCGAAACGGTAACGGTAGAGTTGTATTTCAAAAAAGATAAATTTACCAGAATGATCCTAATTGCGAACTTAGACGCGATGTATGGTGGACTTTTGATCAAGACACACTAAATACACGATGAACTAAATTTTTAAGCGAAACCTTTTGCATACGGCAGTGTTGGGTATCCGTCTTTTTAGCTAAGGCTACAAGGATCCGTGTCACTAAACATGCTCTTAAACTTATTCCCCAATCACAGGTAGTTTAGCTCGCATTGTCTTTAATTCAGAGCTATTGCTCGCTTTTTTATGTTGCTGAAGCAATTTCCAATCTTGGAAGTAGTCTTCGTAGTGATAGCCATATGTCTGTAATCCAACCGCTAAAAAAGGTAGTACAGCGGCTTCCCAACCTAGCCAAATCGATCCCACCCCTATAAGGAGGAGTCCATAGACTGCCCAGATGAAAAAGGCAATCGTGATGCCAAAACTTGCAATGAACTCAGGGTAAGGAACTACTTTTAGTGTTAGTTTTTTGCTGAGGATTTGTGGCAACTTGCCTAATAAACTACCTACCAACCAGATTGGGAACCCGAGTAGTAGCCAAGCAATATTTCTAGTATTTTTACCAGCTATACCATAGTCATTGGTATTATATTTTACTAACGTTTGGTTATAGGTGTCGACTTGTGTTTCTAATTGCTGTTTTTGAGTAGTATCTAACTTGCCTATATAGTTAGCAATTTTTTGTTCGATCTCAAGCACTGCTGAATTATTAGAGATAATCGGAAATGCGCCACGTGAAACATTATTGCGTCCAAGTACCAACATTTTTTCGGTCAAAACTTCATCTTCTTCCTCTACATAAACCATTTCCTCTGTGATGCCAGTACGAATATCTTCTGTTACTTTTTTGATCGCAGCGAAGTTGTCTTGCTCATAGAGTTCTTTGTAATCTTGGATAGAAATAGTCTTGCCAAACTTAATATAAACTTCGCTCCTGAAGCGATCGTGATAAGTGTAGTTGACTCCTGTACAGAGAATTTTAAGGTCAATTTTCCAGTCTTTTTCTTCCATCATCTTAAATGCCAAACGAGCACACCCTGTTTTGAGAGGAAGTAGTTTTTTGTGAATAATACATTTGCCTTCTGGAGCTAAATAGAGGGTGTCTCCTTTGTAGAGCATTTCTCTGGATTCTTTGAAAGTTTGCTCATTTTTGTGCATATTCTCCTTACCTTCTTTTTGGCGATAAATAGGCAAAGAGTGGCAGGTTCGCATAATAAATCCTTTGATCCCACTTCCTATTTCAGAAGCTCCTACCCAAAACCAAATATGTCTCCATTGAAATACGGCAATCATCAATGGATCTAAGAAACCATTGCTATGATTGGAAGTGAAGATGACAGGCTTATCTTGTCTGATTTTTTTGGAGTCAATCAGATAGATTCTTCTATAGAAACAAATATATAGAATGAAAAGTGGGTAGCGGAAAAAACGATAAAGCATAAAGAGTCTGTATTTTTTGGCTGAATAGCTAATGTACTCTAATATCTAAAGATATAGGCAGATTTTAGTATTAAAGCTCTATTTTTTGTATTTACAAGAATAGTCTCAACATAAATTTAGATATACTCTTATACCAAATTCATTCAGTATCCTACTTTTTAGCTCATTTTTATTTATTTTGTACAAAAATAGACACCTTCTCTTTAACACATCCTTATGTACGTTTCTAAAAAGAAAATTCAATCCAATCGATTATTGTCTCTTGTCTTAGTGGCACTGATAGGGGGGATTTATGCTTTAGTATTAAGTGGATTACCTAACTTGACACCAACCATCCGTTATATCTTATTAGGAATAGGAGCTTTAGTTTTGTGGAATACTTATACGATTTTCACTAAAAAATACGTTGAACGTAAACAGCTAGAAAGGACTCCCTTCCCAGCAGAATGGCGAAAGATACTAAAACGCTACGTTAATTTTTACAATGCATTATCGGAAGAAGAGAAACTTCATTTCGAGTCGGAAATACAGATTTTTTTACACGAAACTCGTGTGACGGGTATTAAAACAGAGGTAGATGATATTACCTTGGTTTTAGCAGGGGCCTCGGCCATTATTCCAGTATTTAGTTTTCCAGAGTGGGAATACGAAAATTTAGGAGAAATCCTGATTTATCCAGGTCCATTTACGACAGATTTTAGAATGGAGGGACCAGGACGAACCGTAACGGGGATGGTTGGTACTGGTGTTATGCAGGGAATTATGATTTTATCTAAACCTGCCTTAATTGCAGGGTTTGATAATAGTCAGGATAAAAAAAATGTAGGAATACATGAGTTTGTTCATTTGTTAGATTCTGCTGATGGCTCTTATGATGGGGTTCCCGAACGATTTATGGAGCATCAATATATAGCTCCTTGGCTGGAAGTCATTCGTAAAGAAACCGAGCGGATTCACCAAGGTAAATCTAAGATGAATCCTTATGGTGCGACTAATCGAGTCGAGTTTTTTGCGGTTGCTTCCGAATATTTTTTTGAACATCCTGATTCCCTCAAAAAAAATAAACCAGAACTGTATGAGCTTCTGACACATGTATTTCAACAGGATACTAAAAGTCGTTTCAAGAATAGTTTTAAATCCCTATTGAATTATAATGGTAATAGAGTGGGGAGAAATGACCCATGTCCTTGTCAGAGTGGTAAAAAGTATAAAAAGTGCTGTCTCAAAAATAGTCGAGAATATTGATATATTATGAATAATAAATTATTGTCCCGTATTGCATGGGGGCTTTGTCTTTTGGTTGGAATCGTATTGAGTCTGAAGTCACTTCGAGAGCCTGATTTGTGGTGGATGTATCGTACAGGAGAGTGGATGCTAGAGCAAGGTGCAGTGACAAAGTCCGATCCATTTTCGTATACCTTTGAGGGAACAACATGGGTTAATGTTAAGTGGTTGTTTGAGGTGTTGATCACGATGTTCAAAAATATCTTTGTAGTAGAAGGGGTCTTTCTACTACAAGCAGCAGTGACCCTAGGATTGATAACATTGGTCTATCGGTCTTCTAACTTAATTCGCACTCAATTTGATAGTGGGGTAGGAAAAGATAGGCAACCTTTTGTAGGTTTAATATTAGCAACTTTATTGATGCTACTGACAATAGACTACAGATTGATTGGTCGACCAGAAATGACCAGTCATTTAATGACCACTGCTTATCTATACCTTTTTTGGAGATGGCATTATCAACCCTCGAAGGCAATACTTGCCCTGATTCCTTTGCAGTTACTCTGGACTAATATGCATGAAGCATTCGGAACAGGAATGGTCTTGATGGTAGCTTATTTGATCGCAGTATGGGGACAGTACATTTATTTTAATACAGGTAAAAAGCAAATCACTTCCCCTAAAATGCTTACAATAGCAGTAGTAGGAGCGTTGGCTGTTATCCCTATTAATCCTAGAGGTGTTCAAATGTTGACTCATCCATTTGAAATATTTGGGCAGCTGTCAGCCAATCAGTATACTACTGAATTGTCTTCTATCTGGAATGGTCAGTATTGGGATGAAATTCATGCTTATTTGAGTCTGTTCATAATGGCAGGAGTTCTAGTTTTTGTACTATTGACATCTAATTTGTTTCGAGCAAAAGAAAATAAAGTACCGATTAATCCCGTCATTGCTTTTGTGCAGAGTTTGGGCGAGAAGTATGGCTTAGGTAATTTAGCTATGGTAGGTATGTTAGCCTATTTGAGTATTACAGCTTATCGAAATATTCCATTTTTTGTATTGGCAGCTACTCCTATATTAGCAGTAGCTATAGAGGAAGTCTTGTCTAAATGGCAAAAAGAACGTCTGCTCTATTTTATTTCCATTGGAGTGGCTTTAGGTTTTTATGGAAGTGTGATTACGGGGTCTTATCATGAATGGACCAATTCAAGAGATCGTTATGGACTAGAAGTCTTGTCTAGTCATAATCCAGTAGGGGCAGCTAATTTCATTGAAGAGCAGGGGATCAAAGGACGCTGTTTTTCCGATTATTTGACCTCTTCCTACTTATTATGGAGGTTACAGCCTGATTTCAAGACGTATATCGATCTGAGAGATTTGGATATATTTCCGACCGATTTTTTTACAGATTTTGCCCAGACGATTTCAGATCCGAAAAATTTTGAGGTCAAAGATTCGATCTATAACTTTGATTATGTCGTGTTGTATCGCCCACAATTTCAGTATTTGCAAAAGTATCTATTGGAGTCGCCTAACTACGATTTAGTCTATGTCGATTTAGTGGCAAGTGTATATGTTAAAAATACAGAAGCAAATGCCGAGTTTATAGAAAAGTTTGGTTTTGCTAAGAATAGAGCTCCAGATATTTTTTCGTATTTGCCAAGAGAAGAAAAGAGAGGATTGGCTTATACAATCAGTAAGTTATTTAATCCACTCTACGAACCAACAAATTATGACCATGCTCGGCAAGATATTATCGCAGGAAGTTACTATATGAATATACTGAATCCATCTTTGGCGATGACTAGAGCGAATAAACATATCCAAGAAAGAGGGACAGATTATCGTTGGGAGGCCTATGAATTGTTAGGAAATATCTATAACTATTTGGCTTTTTCTCCTCAGACACCAGATTCGGTTAGAGGAGTTTATCTACAACAAGCAACTGCTTCTTATAATCAGGCATTGATGGATAAACCAGATTATGCTTCTGCAATGTTAGGGAAAGGGACGATAGCAATGCAGCAACGAAATTTTAATGCTGCTATTGCTGCTTTTCAGGAAGGACGTGCGATAGATCCTAGTAATAAAACAGTATTGCAATATTTGACTGTTTGCTACAAAAATCTGGCATTCCAAGATGGACAAAAAATAGGAAGTACTAAAAAATGGCTAGAGTATGCTCTGCTTTGGGAAGCAGAGGAACCCGACAATCCGATTGCTCTCTTAGATATAGGAATAGCCTATTGTTTATTGAATAACTGTGAGGAAGCTGTTCGCTATCTAGATAAGGTCAAAGATGTCCCTGGTTTACCGACTGAAGAAATGAAAACTGCTCAGAAATGTTTAGAGAATTGCAGCCTTTAGGTCATTGAATACGTCTTATATCTAAGAGCATGTTTAAACTTATTTTTATACTCCTATTAGCAAAAAACATCATTTTAGAGATGCCCTAAACAGCAGCAAGATTAAATTGAAAATGACATTATACCAGCAATTACAACAACAACCGTTTTTGATAGCAGGCCCCTGTGCTATAGAGTCAGAGGCACTCGTATTGGAAGTAGCTCAAGAACTCGCCAAAATTCAGCAACAATATCCAGAATGGAAAGTAGTATTCAAAGCTTCTTTTGATAAGGCAAACCGAACCTCTGTGACCTCTTTTAGGGGACCAGGACTAGAGAAAGGGTTACGAATATTGGCAAAGGTCAAAGCTGAAACGGGCTTACCCTTACTAACAGATATTCATCAACCTGCTCAAGCCGCTCCTGTGGCAGCAGTAGTAGATATTTTGCAAATTCCTGCTTTCTTGTGTCGTCAGACGGATTTACTATTGGCAGCGGCGGAAACTGGTGCGATTATTAATGTCAAAAAAGCTCAATTTTTATCTGCTCAGGATATGCAACATGTATTGGATAAAATTACGTCGACGAATCATCAAGAGATACTGCTAACGGAACGAGGCACAATGTTTGGTTTTAATAACTTAGTCGTAGATTATACAGGAGTATTAGATATGCAAAACTATGGTTATCCTGTAGTAATGGACGCAACACATGCTGTACAGAAACCTGGTGGATCAGGTGGTAAAAGTGGAGGAAATAGAGCCTATGCTCCTTTCATGGCAAAAGCAGCAGCAGCCATTGGTGTACGAGGCTTTTTTGTAGAAACACATCCGCACCCAGAGGAAGCACTTTGCGATGGACCTAATATGATTCGATTAGCTGATATACCAGCATTGATTGCTTCTTTGGATCAAATTATCAGAGTGGTTTCCTAAGCAATATCAAAGCAGCAAAAGTTCCTAAGTGTTAAAAATAGAAATAGTGTTCAATCTTTTCACAGAATTTTAACATTAGGTAAGGTATTTGCTATCGTAAGTCGAACGAATGAGACTAATATTTAGGTCTGATTTAGTACAAATATGGATTAATTTATGAATAGAACTCAGCATCAAAGGGAGTGGAAGCCTAATCCAATGGTAGTGAAGACAATCAAGCAAGATAAAAGAACCATTATAAAGCAATTAGTTCGACCAGAAAGTATACTGGAACAACATATTGTCAATGATAGCGATTGGAAGTTCGGGGCCTTTTGGGGCGAACCCCGTCCAGGGCACCCCGAAGGAAAAATTATTTATCATATTCGAGAAGTACTCGATAATGTAGATAAAGCCACTACGAATACTAAACTTAGGGAACAACTTCGTTTAGTAACGATTTTGCATGATACTTTTAAGCACTTAGAAGAACAAGTCCGTCCTCGTACAGACTGGTCAAAACACCATGCAGTATACGCACTGGAATTTGCCAAAAAATATATCACGGATCAAGCGGTATTAGATGTCATCGAATTGCATGATGATGCTTATTATGCTTGGCGATATTATCAGTATGGCAAAATAGAAGCCGCAGGACAACGTCTTCGTTCTTTAACAGACCGCTTAGGCGAAAACTTACAATTGTTTTATCTTTTTTTTAAGTGTGATACACAGACAGGAGATAAGTATCAGGCTCCTGTTGCTTGGTTTGAAGCGAATGCTAAAGGCATAGAGGTAGTTCAATTTTAGATTTACTTAGTTTTACAATCATATATAGAATAGGCTATTTCGATTAAAGAGATAGCCTATTTTTTGTAACTGTACTTGCATACATTATTCGGCACCCATATTTGTAATGTTACTTAAGTGAAGAGTGAATTCTAGTATACAAAAAAGCCTTCTGACATTGAATGTCAGAAGGCTTTTATTCATTTTGTTTAACTATTTTTTCGTTTTGTTTATTCGGTACTTACTAAATTTGTAATGGCTCCAATAGCAGTTTTGATACCTTTGGTCATTTTATAAAATAGCCAGTACATGACTGGTATGACAACCAATGTCAAGAAAGTGGCGAAGGTCAATCCATAAACAACTGTCCAAGCCATCGCTCCCCAAATGGCAGCATTATCACCACCAATAAATATCTGAGGATCTAGATCTGAAATGAAACTACCAAAATCCATATTGAATCCAATCGCTAGAGGAATCAAACCTAATATAGTCGTAATCGCAGTCAACAAAACAGGACGTAAACGAGTACCACCACCAACAATAATAGATTCCTTAATCTCTTCGTCAGTTAATTCTTTTCGACCAGTGATTTGCCGTTGCCGTGCTTGCAGGAAGTTGGTGTAGTCAATCAAAACAATGGCATTATTCACGACAATTCCTGCCAAGGAAATGATCCCAATACCGGTCATGACAATGACAAAATCCATTCCTGTAAAGGCATAACCAAGGAATACACCAATGGTACTAAATACGATACTCAAGACAATGATAAATGGAGAAACGAAGGAGTTAAATTGGGTTACCAAAATTAAGAAAATAGCAAAAACAGCAATCAGAAGAGCATTGGTCAAAAAGGCCATATTAGCGGCCATTTCTTCTTGCTCTCCCGTAAAGTTATAATCATAGCCTTCGGGCATTTTTTCTTCCTTGTAGGTTGCCATCATATCTTTGAGCTGTGCGACAATTTCATTTGCATTATACCCTTCCAATATATTGGAATAAATCGTAATGGTACGTTTTTCATTTTTACGTTTTATAGCAGAGTAAGTCGTACTCAATTTTTTGTTGGCTACTGCCGAAATAGGGACTTGCATAATTCGTCCTCCCATATCCATATTCATATAGGTAATAGACTGGTTCATGAGTGCCTCATCATTATTGCGATATTCGTCATTGAACTTAAGCATAATAGGATACTCATCTTCTCCATCCTTAAATTTACTGACTTCACGGCCATAGAGTGCCGTATTGAGAGCCTGAGCAATATTGAGGGTAGAGAGTCCATAACGACGAGCACTAGTACGGTCTATTTCTACGATATCCTGCTGCACATTCGCATTGACATTCATTTTGAGCTCTTCGACTCCTGCTATATTAGCATTCTGTAGGTATCGTTTGACATCTTGTGCTATGGCAGATAGTTCTCGCATTGGTTTATCATCTCCAAATAACTCTAAATTGATAGGCTTACCTGTAGGAGGACCATCTTGATTTCTATCCACTACTATCTCTACACCAGCATAGCCTGTCAGGGCATTTCGGATATCTTCCATTGCATCTTGGGTAGAAAGACCTTTTCTTTCATTGGATGGAACAAACGAGATCGTCAAACGAGCCTTGTTTGGTGTCGCACCTGGTTCTGGTGGAGCCATTGGATCTGCTGTATTTTCGCCAATCTGAGAGAGTACTGCTTCTACGATACCAGCATCATCATATTTGGAAATAGCAGATTCTACTTTTCCTTCTAGTTCTCGCATGATTTTATTGGTACTTTCTATATCACTACCAATCGGTAATTCTACAAAAGCATTGACATACAATGGATCTGCTGCTGGGAAAAATACTACTTTGGGCATATTATTGCCTAAAAGCATGATAGAGAAAATAAGCAAGAAAAATACGCCTACAAAAACAACTCCTGGCATTATCCCCTTCAGTACAAATCGAATGAATCGATCGTAACCTTTCTCTAGCCAAGGCAATACTTTAGTTTGGAATAAAACCGAACCAGGACGGAATAGGAAGTACTGTGTTAAGGTTAGGATAATCGTCATACCGAGTGCATTTCGCAACCAGCTGGTTCCGTTTATACCTGCGGTAATAGCAATAGCTAGCATAATACCACAACCGATAAGAATATTAATCATCTTCCGCTTTTCGTTTGGACGGCGAAGGGTATTATCAGTTATTTTCATGAACTGAGCGGTCAATACAGGAGTAATAACCAATGCTACAAATAGAGAAGAACTCAATACTACGATTAGCGTAAGGGGCAAATAACCCATAAACTCACCCATCAACCCTGGCCAAAACATAAGGGGTACAAAGGCTGCTAAGGTAGTAGCTGTAGATGAAATAATAGGCATAGCAACCTCCCCAGCCGCTTTTTTGGCGGCATCTTCACCCGAATAGCCTTCATCCATATACCGATAAATATTCTCCACTACCACAATGGAGTTATCTACGAGTAGACCTAGTGCTAGTATCAAAGCAAATAGAACGACTACGTTCAGAGTGATTCCCATAATATTCAGAATCAAGATTCCCATCAGCATAGACATCGGGATCGCAAACCCTACGAAGAGGGCATTCCGTAATCCTAAAAAGAATAACAGAACTAATACTACCAGAATAACTCCTGATACAATACTATTGAAAAGGTTAGAAAGCTGATCTTGTGTATTGATTGATAAATCATTGAACAAACTAACTTTCAATTCTGGTGGGAATTTGTCTTTTTCTGCTTTAGCAACAATTGCTTTTAGTTTTTCTGCAGCAGAAAGTAAGTTCTCTCCACTACGTTTGATAACATCTAAGGATACTACAGGTTTCTGATCGGCACGAGCAATAGAAGTTGGATCTTCTACGGTCTCTCTGACAGTAGCTAAGTCTCTTAGAAATACAGAATTTCCAAATTCACTTTTGATAATTAGGTTCTCAATTTCTTCTATGGTTTTGAATTCTCCAAGAACTCTCACTGTACGGCTAAATCCATTGAATTTTCGTTCACCAGCAGACATAGTCATGTTTTCCATCGCAATCGCATTGGCAATATCATCAAAACTGATGCGTTTTGCCTGCATTTGTTTCCAGTCCACATCAATGTGAACTTCTTTGGAAGCAATTCCTTTTAGTTTTACTTCTGAAATTTCTCCCAGCTTTTCGATCTCATCCTGTAAGTATTCGCCAAAAGAGCGGAGTTCATCCCCAGAGAAATCTCCAGATAGATTGACTGTAATAATAGGTATTTCAGAGAAATTGATCTCAAATACATCAGGACCAGCGGTCAAGTCTTTAGGGAAGTCTCGATCACTTTTTGCCTTATCTACGGCATCTTTTACTTTTCGGAGGGCATCTTTTACTTCTACATCAGTATTGAATTCTACAATAATGTTAGAGAAATCATTGATAGAGTTTCCTTCCATTTTTTTGATGCCAGACATGGAAGCTAGTTCCTTTTCGAGTGGTATCGTTACCAATGTCTCCATGTCTTCTGCCGAGTTACCAGCATAGGTAGTCGCTATGTAAATGGTTGGGATGACAATTTCTGGAAATTGCTCCTTAGGCATATTCTGATAGGAGTTCCACCCAAAAAATAGAATCATTGCAGTCAGTAAAAAGATACTAGTTGCATTATCTACCGCAAAGGATGTAGCCCTAAAATTTCTATATAATTTATTTTCGTTATTACTCATTGTTATAGTTGTTATTAACCTTACTTTCAAATAAGTATTTACTCAATTATTTTGACCAAATCACCATCGGATACACTAGTAGCACCTTTCGTGATGAGTACTTCGTTTCCTGTCAATCCTGTAGACACAATCGTTTCGTTACGATAGGTCTTACCCAGTGTAATGACTTTTTTAGCAGCACGTTTATTCTCTACGGTCATGACAAATGTCGCCCCACTAACATCTTGTTGTATTAGTTCATCAGGAATGACTACTACATCTTTGGCAGCATAGTCATTGACTAACATTGTAGCTAATAAATTAGGCTTGAGCATCCCATTCATAGTTCCTACGGTAGCTTCTACTTCAAACGTACGGTTGGTTGGGTTGATCGTGCGGCCAATAGCAATAACACGAGCATTTTGTTCTGCATCTAAAGCAGGAAAAGTAACGGTTACTTTCTCACCACGTTTGACATTACCTAAATAGATTTCAGGCACTGCTGCTACTACTTTGAGAGCATTGGTATTGAGTATTTGGACAATAGGTGCTCCAGGACCAGCCATTTCACCAGTCTTAGACATGACCATGTCAATATAGCCACTAGCAGGAGCATAGACATTGGCTTTAGTCAATTCAAACTCTAGACTTTCTTTGTTTTTCTCTAGAGATTCTACTTGATTTTTCGCTTGTAGATATTGTATCTCTGAACCAATATTCTGTTCCCAGAGATTTTTTTGTCGATTATAAATGTCGCGAGCTAGTTCTAATGACTTATCAATCTGTGCAATACTTTTATTGATACTTTCTAGATTAATAATAGCAATTAGGCTTCCTTTTTTGACAAAATCTCCCTCTTTGACTTTCAGTTCAGTGATACGCCCCCCTGTTTCACTACTAGCGAAAGCAGGGTCTTGGGCAGTCATTACATTTCCTTGTACTTCGACATAGTGGTTGAAATCTTTTACAACCAATTTGTCTATTTTTACATTGACTTCCTTTTCTTTGACAGATTCAGGGTCTAGTTCCGCAATCAAGTCTTGAAGGTCATCCATTTCTTTCTTGATTTCGTTCATTTTTTGGCGTTTCTGACTAAGGAGTGTACGAGCTTCTTTAGCCGTCTTAGGCTTCTGCTCTACCTGTTCGCCGCCACAAGCTATAGCTGTAGCTAAGACAAGCACTACCAGTAGATATTGTATTTTTTTCATTTTTTTTATTGTATTGAAGAGGTTATTTTAGTCATTGTTAGATTAGAGTATGTCTAAATTTATCTTAATTCGTAATATGAAAATCTCTTTTTAGAAATACTCTTAGAGGGCGTATGGATTATTTTCCTAAAGCTTTATCCAAGTCTGTCTTAGCAAGAACTACTTCGTAAAGTGCATTGAGTCGATTAGCCTGTGTGCGATAGAGTTCTTGTTCTGCTTGTGTCATCTCTATACTAGATCCCACACCTTCTTTGTATTTGATACGAGTCTGATTCATGATCTTTTCAGCTAGAGCTAAGTTTTTCTCTTGATTCTCTAGACGAGTTTTTGCGTTTTTGTAAGTTCCGCGAGCATTGAGTACTTCTAGCGTAGCTCCACGTTCAAAATCTTGGAGTTGAAATTCAAATTTTTGGACTTCAATTTTAGATTTCTGTATTTGAGCTGATTTTTTGAGCCCATCAAAAATGGGAACATTCAATTTGAGGCCTACGATAGTGGTAGGGAAGAAACCAGGTGAATTTCCATCAAATAAATCATCTCTTTGAAGCACTTGCTGATGAACAGCAAAAGCACTCAAAGAGGGTAAGTAACCTGACATAAAACGTTTAGTGTTAAGTTTATTCAAGTCTACATTTTGATTCAAGAGATTGTACTCAATCCGTTTCGTAACATCAATATCTCCTTCCAGTTCCTCGCTGTTAGGCTCACTCAATAGAGCATCTAGTGAGTCAGAAACCAAAATCTCATCTTCCATTGGGTAATACATCTGGAATTTCAATAGATTATAAGCAATTTCAGACTGGCGATTAAGTGCTTCTAGCTCTGTTTGTAAATTGGCAATAGACAGTTTCAGACGGTCTACATCGAGTTGTTCTACTAGCCCATTATCATAAAAAGCCTGTGTTTCTTTGGTCAACTGAGTCAGGTTGGCAATATTTTTATTGATGACCTTCTTATTTTCCTCTACAATGAGTACGGTTAGATATGCTTTTGTTACAATATCTTTGAGTTGGTAACTGGTGAGGTCGCCTTGTCTTTTAGTCAATTCCACAAAACCTTTAGCGGCTTTTAGCCCAACAAAGTAAGAACCATCAAACGCTAACCAGCTAGCATTGATATCAAATGTTAAGTTTTGGCGGGTTCCAAATTGCGTAGCTGAAAAACCAGGTTCTGGCTCTGGTAATGGGCCTAATGGTGGAGGTAAATCAAAGGTAAAAGCATCGTTGGGAATAAGTTGAGTAGGTAGATCAACATAATAACTGTAGTCTATGGCTCCATTAACTTGAGGAATACCGATTGCTCGGAGCTCTTTTACTTCCGCTTTGGCAGCTGCTGTATTTAACTGAGCTGTCTTGATACTGGAGTGATTAGTTTGAGCATATTGCACGGCTTCTTCTAGCGAAAAAGCACGACCTTCCTGTGCCTGTATCGTGAGGTTGGCTAGGAGCAAAGCAATAATGAAAAGACAGGTTTTATTCATCATTATATATGATTAAAGTATAATAGAATTAAGTTTATTTTCTGCAAGGAGTTTTTTTAGGAGAGTGCTTCCTTTTTCAGAAACAATTCCATAAATGTGGTACTTGATAAATTCTTTATGAATTTGAGAAGTTGGATATTTTCGCAATGGAAATACTTGGTCATCCGATAGAATAGGAATAAAGCTAACATAGATTTTTGCCATAATTTGAATATTCAAATCCTTGCGGTAAATTCCTTCTTCTACTCCCCTCTGAAGATTACTTTCGGCCGTAGACATAATGTAGTCTTGATGAAAATCATCCATTAATTTCCAGATAGGGCGGTGATATTTCTGCAAATCATAGATCATAGAGGGGTTAATATCTTTGATTTGATGTTGAACGTAAATACTAATTCGGAGCAATTCGTCTAAGGCATTATCTGCTTCTTGTATAACTTGCTGACACATAGCTTGCTCCTCTTGAATATACCTTTGCATGATCTTGGCGATCAAGTCATGTTTGTTTTCTATATGTACATAGAGGGTCTTTTTAGAGACCCCTAATTCACGAGCAATATCACTCATCGTAACACTTCTGATGCCGTACTTTTTGAAAAGTAGCTCAGCCGCATCTAATATTTTAGTGATTTCTTCCAATGGTATTGATAATTTATTTGATGGTGCAAATGTATAGGTTTAAAACTTGGAAACCAAGAAAGTGTTTAAAGTTTCCACGGTTTTTTTAGTTTTTATTTTTTCTCTTGTACAGACTGTTATCAGTTGATACAAAGTCTAGTAGAAATACGGCTGTTTTTTCTGAAAAAGATTCTTATCTTTGTTAGCTACTTTACAAACAATTTATTCAATGAAAGTTCGTGTTATCAATCAATCTCCATTTGACCTACCAAGCTATGCTACTATAGGTAGTGCAGGAATGGATCTAAAAGCTAATCTAGCATCTAGAATTACACTTGCACCATTAGAACGGAGCGTTATCCCAACAGGTCTTTTTTTAGAATTACCTCAAGGGTTTGAGGCTCAGATTCGACCAAGAAGTGGTCTAGCACTAAAGAAAGGATTGTCAATACCTAATGCACCAGGTACTATTGATAGTGACTACAGGGGAGAAGTCGGCGTGATTGTTGTCAATTTGTCTAATCAACCTATTGAAATTTCGAAAGGGGATCGAATTGCACAGATGGTGATTGCCAAATATGAACAAATTGAATGGGAACCTGTAACAGAATTAACAACTAGTGACAGAGGGAAGAATGGATATGGTAGTACTGGGAAATAGTGCTAATACCCCCCCTTAAGAAAATAAACATACAACCTAATTTAGACATGAAAATAATAATACCTATGGCTGGTCGAGGGACTCGCCTTCGCCCTCATACATTGACTGTACCCAAACCATTAGTCAAAGTCGCAGGAAAATCAATAGTAAGACGATTAGTAGAAGACTTAGCCGCTGCTTATGGTGGTGATATAGAAGAAATTGCTTTCATTACAGGTGATTTTGGAGAAGAAGTAAAAGAAGATTTGATCGAATTGGCGACTAGCTTAGGAGCTAAAGGTTCTGTTTTTCAACAGCAGGAAAAATTGGGTACGGCACATGCTATTTTGTGTGCTAAAGAATGTTTGAGTGGAGAGGTGATTGTCGCCTTTGCGGATACCTTGTTTGATTCCAATTTTGAATTGGATGTAAAACAAGATGGCGTTTTATGGGTGCAGAAAGTAGCGGACCCCTCTGCTTATGGTGTGGTGACGTTAGATGAAGAAGGATTTGTAACAGAGTTTGTCGAAAAACCAGAAACATTTGTATCAGACTTAGCTATTATTGGAATTTACTATTTCAAAGATGGTGTTTTTCTTCGTCAAGAATTACAATACTTGATTGATAATGATATCAAACAAAAAGGAGAATATCAGATTACACATGCTTTAGAAAACATGAAAGCAAAGGGTAAAAAATTTCGTACCCAGGCGATAGAAGAATGGCTAGATTGTGGAAATAAGAAGGCTGTTGTCTATGCGAATCAACGTGTTTTGTCCATTAAGGAGGGAGCAGATAGTATTGCCACTTCAGTACAAACAGAAAATTCTGTGATTATTCCACCTTGTTTTATTGACGAAAACGTTGTTTTGAAAAATGCGGTGATAGGTCCACATGTTTCTATTGGTGCCAATTCAGTTATAGAAGATGCTATTATTACAAACAGCGTTATTCAAGATCATGTAGAACTTTCTAATGTGGTACTAGAAGACTCAATGATAGGATCTTATGCTAACTGCCAAGGTAAAAAGGCAGATTTAAGTATAAGTGACTACTCTACCTTTCAGTTGTAGAAACCTATTTTTCTCGCCGTACGAATTTTACTTTCATAATTTTTGTTAAACCTTCTCTAACTATTTTTGGAGGTAAATTTGTGCCTGTAAGGTATGTAAACAGGACTTGAAAAATTAGATAATATATGTTGATGAAATACCAAAGTGTAGTACTGTTTTTTTTATTGGTGGGGAATATATGGGCTCAAGATCCTGATCAACGCCCAGAAGAAAGTACGATTCTGATAGAGAAATTATTTGTAGATGCCACTAAAGAAAAAATCCTACAAAATTACGACGAAGCTATTGAAAAATACTTAGGGGTCCTGCAGGAGGATCCAACCAATGCTGTAGCGTGTTATGAATTGTCCAAACTATATGAACAGCAAAAGGATCTTAATAAGGCGATACTGAAAGCAGAACAAGCAGTGACACTTTCTCCCCAGACGAAGTTGTTTGGAGAGCAGTATGCTCGTGTGCTAGACAAAGCTGGCGATAATAAGAAGACCGCTGAACTGTATGCCAAATTGGTCAAACAATACCCTTCCGAAACTACGTTCTACCATAAATGGGCTTATTATCTAACTAAAGATAATAAAGCTGATCAGGCAATCAAGGTGTATCAAACACTTGAAAAAGAAATTGGTGTCTCAGAACCTGTATCTATGCGAAAGTATCAATTGTATATGGGACTGGGCAAGAGTAAAAAAGCTAAACAGGAACTAGAGAAACTTTTAGAATCAAAGCCTAATGATGGAACTTACCGACTTAATATAGCCAATTACTATGCCTCAGAAAATGATTTTGAGCAGGCGAATGAGTGGTACAAAAAGACATTAGAAGTAGAACCAAATAACCCAGATGCTAATGTGGCATTAGTCAAGTATTTTTTACAGAGTGGAGACACATTACGTTATTTAGAGGCTTTGATTCCCATTTTTGCAGATCATAAGCAAAGTGTAAGTGCTAAATTGAGCACACTAGAACCCTTAGCGATTGGATTGATCGAAGGGAAATACAAATCATATAGTAAGCAGATCTATCAGTTGGGTGAGAATGTGATAGCAACGCATCCAGAGGATACGAAGGCAAATTTGATACAGGGAGAGTTGTTGTATAACAATAAATCGTATAAGGAAGCCCTGCCTTATTATGAAAAAGCATTGTCAAAAGATAAGAATAACAATATTCTGTGGCAACGAGTATTGGCTTGCTATGAAGCAAAAAAGGATTACAATGTACTTGAAAAACAAGCGAATGAAATGATGGAGCTGTTTCCTAGTCAACCTTATGGGTATTATTACCTAGGAGTAGCACAAGTACATAAAAATAACTATAAAGATGCCGTTGAAAATCTCGAATATGCATCAGAAATAGCAGTGACTGATATACAAGTACAGGCACAGTCATTTGCTTATTTGGGAAAAGCACATACTTATCTCAAATCGTACAAAAAAGCAAAAGAGGCCTTTGAAGAAGCACTCATTAGAGTACCTAATAATAATGCCGTACGAGAAGTCTATGCTAATAGTTTAGCTGTACAAGGAATAGATTTGGATGATGCACTGAAAATGGCAGAAGAAGGAATTTTGCAGTTTCCTAATAATGTAGTTCATCATACTACCAAAGGAATCATTCTCTACAAAAAAGCAGAATATAAGAAAGCTGCTCAAATTTTGAATAAAGCTTACAATCTGGGTGGTTCTCAAATGCCTCAAACGCTAGAATTTGCTGGAGATACGGCTTTTCAGTTGGACCAGATAGAGCAAGCTGTTGATTATTGGCAACAGGCATTGGATAATGGAGGTAACTCAACGATATTGCGGAGAAAAATAGAAACAAGACAACTGTATGAATAGTAATAAACTAACCTATTTGTTATTGGTGATTTTATCTTGTGGTATGATGGCTTGCCAATCTGGTAGAATAGCGACAGAAGGCCGTTTTCAGAAAAAAGGAACTACTTTTTTGATGGAAAAAATAGCTGAGAATAAAGTTCCATTCGAATGGTTTGGGAGTAAGGCGAAAATTAAATTTAGGAGAGGCGAAGAGCAACTATCTGCTACTACAGCAATCCGTATGCGATATGATAGTATTATCTGGATTACGATCAAGAAAGTAAATATAGAAGGTGCTCGTATTTTGATTACGCCTAATTTGATAGAAGTACTAGATCGACAGAACTCAACATATATTCGAAAGCCATTCAGCAGTTTGAAAGAAGAATATGGGGTAGATATTAATTTTTTACAATTGCAAGAGTTGATATTAGGAAATGCGATTTTGTACAATCAAGAGCTGAACGCAGGTGTGGAAGGAAGAAGAAATGTCTTGCGTACGCCCAAAAATGCTAAGGATGTATTGAAGCTGTTTTTCAAGCATGAAACATTTTTACTACATGAAATGAGAATTTCTCAGAATAGCGATGCGGTTACGATTGCTTATGATGACTATCAAGAAGTAGAGGGCAAAAAAATGGCTTTTCGTAAGTCGATCGAGATAGATAGCGAAACACAAGGACAAGCTGAAATGGATTTGATTTTTTCTAAAATAGAACTTAATATTCCTCAAAAAGTAAGATTTAATGTACCAGATTCTTATCAGAAACAGTAGCTACGGCTCTATCATAGTGGTATTGTTAGCAGTATTGTTGTCTTATAACAGTCTGATAGCACAAAGCCGGAATTCGTTAGAAAAAACACGGAATCAGGTTGATGCACAGATCCAAAAAACAAGTCAGGCAATATGGAAAACACGTTCGATTCAAAAAAAGACAACAAAGAAATTACATTCGCTGGATGCTAAACTCCAGTCAAGCACTAGCTCTATTCTAGAACTAGTACAGGAGCTAGACTCTATTCAAATTAAGATAGAACGTAAGAATAATGTTATTGTAGTTCTGAAGGAAGATGTGGAGCAGATAAAAACTAGCTATAAGAAAGTAATCCGAGAGCTCTATAGAATTAAACTGAAACAACAATCTACTAATGCAATATTAGTCAGTAATACAAATAATAGTTTACAGAAGAAGCAAGTCTATTTAAGATACTTAATACGAAAGTTGAGCCTGAAAATGAATACCATCCAAAAGGTAGAGGCGGATTTGGGGAGGTATGTTCACTTATTAACTACTACTCAAAGTGAAATTGCGACAATGTTAGGAGATAGACAGAGTGAAAAAGAAAAATTAGCTTATCAAAAAAAATCTGCTATTAAAGAGGTCGCCGTATTGAGTAAAAAAGAACAGGTATTGCGAAATCAACTACAGTCAAATAGGAAGAAAAAACTACAGTTAAGCAAGAAGATTGAAGGTATCATTCGGCAGCAGATCGCTGCTGCTAAAAAAGCTGCTCGTGAAAAAAAGGTCGCGGCAGATCGGAAGGCTGCTATCGCTTTAGCTCAAACCAAGAAGTTAAGCGAACAACAAAAGCAAGAGTACCGACAACCGAATTACAAACCAGCTCTGATTCCTCCTGAAATCAAAAAAACAAGTGCATTTGCTGATCAAAAAGGTCGTTTGATGTCACCTATTTATCAAGGAAGAGTGGTTGCTAACTTTGGGAGACGACGACACCCAACTCTCAAAGATGTATATGTCAATAATAATGGTATCGATATCAAGGGGCAGTACAATTCTATTGCACGGAGTGTTTATGAAGGGGTAGTCGTCAGTATTTTTGCTATACCAGGTATGAACAATGCGATCATGGTCAAGCATGGAGATTACTTTACTACCTATTCTAATATAGCACAAGTTTATGTCAAACAAGGTCAAGCAGTGAAAACAGGAGCACAATTAGGCAGTATTGGCAGGGACCTTGAAAATGGCGGACATTTACTTCATTTTGAACTCTGGAATGGAAAACAAAAAGAAAATCCAGCACATTGGCTAGCAGGATCATAGACATGTTCTAAGATCATGTTTAAAAATTAACTTCAAGCTACAAATGCTTGATTTAGAATTTAATTGCACCTTTTTTGAGTCCTGATAGCTAAGGCTATCAAACCCAAAAAGAGGCTTATTTAATCCAAAATCAATTCATTTTCGCCCAAATCGTTGATTTTGAAGAACTTAATTCTTAAACATGCTCTAATAACAAAAAAACGTATCAGTCTCAACTGATACGTTTTTTGTTATTAGGGAGAAACTTAATTTCCTTTGCAATATTATGAAAAGGGTAGAACTGGCCCCCATAGCCAATAGTTGTCCTACCCTAAATGAACCCTTATTTTAAGACCAGCTTTTGGACAAACCGTTGGTTTTGTTCATCCATTGCATGGATGTAATAAATTCCTTTCGCTTGGTCATTCAAATATATACTTTTTTGGCTCTCAATACGATTTTTTTCTTGAAAAATTTCTTGTCCTAATTGATTGAAAATCTGAAGGGATATGATTGGCGAAGTACTACTAATCGTAAATTGCCCTTGAGTTGGATTGGGATAACATTGGAACAGTAGTGCTGTTTGTTCTGTCTGCTGAATAGTAGTAATCGGACTAATGGTAACACTCTGGTAGCTGGTGTCAATGTTGCTACAGCTATCTATTGCATAGAGTGTAATTGTGTAAGCACCTGCTGTTGTATAAGTATGTGTCGGATTAGTAGTAGTAGTGATAGAACTACCATCACCAAAATCCCATTGGTAGGATTGAGCATTAGCACTCATATTACTACAGTGTACCGTATCTTGAGATACCGTAGTGTTGAAATCAGCAGCAACATCATAGGCTCCAATATACCAGTTGTCCAAACTGTCTAATACTACCAAATCTGTTATACGGTGGATTTGTTCAGCAGTACTATCTGCCAAACTACCACGAAAAGTAGTTCCTGTGAGTGGTTTTCTGAAAATAGTGGCATAGAAAGTAGATGCCGCTAAGTAAGAACCTGCATAAGAGGGATGACTTTGGTCTGCTGTATACAGTTCTACCCAAGGGAAACTATCTCGCATGACTTCCCAAACGGCTCCAACAGGGGCTGCAATAGCATCGTTGTCTGTACTCATTTGTAGATAGGCATTTCGAAGACGGGCATTCATTCCTTTGAAAGTACAGAGGGCTGGAATAAAGGCACAGTTCTGTTGATCTCCATTTTTGCGACCCCATGTCATGTAGAATACAGTTTCAGCACAGGGATTGTATAATTCAATACTATCATTGAGCTGAGCGGCATAAGGATAGACATCTGTTGCTACTTGAGCATCTGAAAAGGAAGGTTTCTGACTTTGTTCTTGGATGACCACGTAGTCCCAATTTCCTTGACGAATCAAATTGAGGGTGTTATTATTGGTTACATGTTGCACTAATTGTGCCCCTCCTGGAGTACTCGAAGCATGTATGACTGTGTCTCCATGATCTTGGGCAATATTATTGACTAGTGCAGGGAGTGTATTATAAAAGGTATAACTGTTTCCAATAAAAAGGACTCGTTTGGTACGTTGTGCTTGAGCAGAATATTGCCCAAAAAGGATAAAAGTAAATAGTAAAAGGATATTTTTCATAGTTAAGATATTTTGGTAAGTGAATTTTTTATTTCAATTAAAATACGAAACTATAGGGGATAACGTCCACTCAAGTTTTTCTATTTGGAGTTTTGTACGGAACATTAATGATACCTAATGTATCATTCTAGTGGTGTTTAATACTATATGGAATAAAATAGGAACTAAAGTCTATTCTATAAAATTTGTAAATTAGTAGATAGTTATTATATTTGTCATCCGATAAAATCGGGGCGTAGCTCAGTTGGTTTAGAGCACTACCTTGACAGGGTAGGGGTCACTGGTTCGAATCCAGTCGTCTCGAC
>CAYOJF010000088.1:0-6630 GCA_964404215.1 uncultured Aureispira sp.
TGGTCAAAATTAGACTTTTTTCAGTACGGAAACATTTGTAAGATTACTTAAGTTTTAATAAGATGTGAGTTTTACAAGAGAAAAGCCCTATTTCATCTTCTGAAATAGGGCTTTTCTCTTGTATTCTTTAGAGTAGAATATATGTTTATTCAGCAACCTCTAACGTTTGGCGAATATAGTGCTCAATAGCCATTGTCATAGAAGGGATTTTAGGTTGAGGGACTTTTATGTCAATAATCAACCCTTTTTCTTCTACTGCTTGTGCTGTAGAGTTGCCATAAACGGCAATACGAGTATTGTTTTGTTTGAAATCAGGAAAGTTATCATAAAGTGATTTGATACTCAATGGACTGAAAAATACCAAAATATCATAGAATACATCAGATAAATCCGTCAAGTCAGAACTTACTGCTTCATACATGATAGATTCTACAAAATTGAACTCATTTTTGACTAAAAAGGCAGAAAAGTTCTTGCCTCCAAAGTTAGAACATGGCAATAAGAATGTTTCTTTCTTTTTGTGTTTGGTTAGAGCTGGTTTAAGATCTTCCAATGTCCTTTTGCCAAAGAATACTTTACGTTTTCTATAGACAATGTGTTTCTGTAAATATAAAGCAATCGCTTCAGATTTGCAGAAATATTTAAGATCGGTAGGAACTTTGTAACGCATTTCGTCGCATAATCTGAAGAAGTGGTCTACCGCACTTTTACTCGTCAGAATAATAGCCGTATAGTCTTCTAGATTGACTTTTTGTTTACGGAATTCCTTTGCACTTACTGGCTTCACTTCAGTGAAGGGACGATAATCAATATCAAGATTATATTTCTCAATCAGTTTGTCGTAAGGACTTTTATTATTGTTGGTTGTCAACTGTGTGACCAGTATTTTTTTTACTGTTTTTAGACGTTCGTTTTTACTCACGTTTTCTCTCTTATTTCATTAGAAAATAGACAGCATTTTCAACAAAATAATTGTTGGTGCTATTTCGATGGTGCAAAGGTACACAAAAAAATGAAACTTATGAAATATAATTGTATTTCCACCGATAGCTAACCCCCTAAAATTTCGATAAGTATAAATAATACCTAATATTATTAAAAGAGCATAAAGCCAATACTGCTGTGCAGATTCTGGAAGATAAGCCAACATAAATAGAGCAGGGACTAAGAGATACCCAATGACCTTATTGGTAATAGACACAATGAAGTTGTAAAATCCAATTTCATTTGGATAAGGAAGGATGATAGCCGCGAGCTGTAGTAAAAAATAACGGAAAACATAAATAGAACCAACCCCTGCTACACATAAGAACAATCCACTAAAGGTATTGAATGGAGAGTTGTCAGTGAGATACTGAGGAAGCAAAAAACAAAGCGTACCCATACTCATAGAGAATAAAATATAGCTGGAAAAGCTTTCTATTTTGATGAAACTGCGTTGTTCTCGGTATAGATTAGATGCCATAGCCAAGCTGAAAAACGCTTGGAAAATACTCGTGACAGTCTTGCGATAGAGTGAAAGTAATATGGTCATAAACGACAGAATACCAAGTAGCACAAAGATGAGCCACTGTGGTAGCTTTTGGTCATTTTGTTGATTGGTCAATACAAACAATTCACTCCAAATGCTTTCGCCAGTATTACCTTTGTTGGCATCAGCACGGCGTTTCTTATCTTTCCCTTCCCGAAGAGCAAATGGGTTATCATAAATACCAATATCAAATATGTTTTGAGTAAAATACTTTCGCTCAATAGGAGTAGTCACAATTGTAGTTTCTGTTTCTAGAAAAGAGTTGAAATCAGATTTAGCAATATCGTTCGAAACAAAAGTAATGGATTCTTTCAATGTTGGAACATAGACATTGGGAGCAGGTGGTGTCGGAATTGCATTATTATTGCCGTTGGAGTTGGGCGATTGAGCCCATAGAGAGGTGTTTGTTGCTAAAATGAGCAACAAAACAACTGGCAATAAAAAAGTCCGTATATAATTAGTTAATGTATTCAAGTTGGATGGCTTTTGATAACCTAGCAAGTGCTGTAGGTGGTTACCGATCAACACAGCCCAAAGAGTTGTGTGTCTAATAAGCACAAAACTACTAAAATGCTTTTGTTTTGAGTAATAGAATGGAATGGAAGTATAAAAAAAAGGAATGATAAAAGATTTAGGATAATTTTAGTGGTGGACTAAGAGTCGAATTTTGTATTTTTACACAAATTATGAACAACTATGACATTAACAGCAAAATCATTGCTCCAGCTTTCATTAGAGGACTTAACTATTCAACTCGAATCAATAGAGTCTACACAAGTGGCTGAGGTTCGACCTGCTTTGGTCCTTCTATGGCAAGTTTGTGCTGATCCAACAGTGCAAAAATTAGCAGAGGAGTTATTAGATGGACTATTGACTATCGAACAAAAAGAAGCCTTGAGAGCAAGTTTTGCTGTATTTACTTCTATCGTAGAGTTGCTTCCTTGGGCGGGTGATTACCAATCGGTGCAGCAGCAAAATTACGACCAACTCAAGGAAGTAGGAGAGGAATATATCCAATTACTAATTGGTTCTCCCTTATTGATCAATTACTACCTAGATTTAGGCAGAAAATTACATTTATTATTCAAACTTTCGGAAGAGGCTAAAGAATGTTTTGAAACGGTTATCCAGTATGATCCTAAAAATGCAGCAGCCTATTACGCTTTAGCTCGGATAGCAGAGAGCAATTTTCAGACAGAACAAGCCCTACATTATTATAAACAATGCTTAACCTATGAGCCCAACCATCTATATGGTTGTTTGCAAATGGGGGTCTTATATGCACAGGAACTGGGTGATTATGATGGGGCGATTACTTATTATAACCAAGTAATAGAGCAAGATCCTTATATGACCGAGGTCTATGTGCGAATAGCAGAAGCTTATTATGCTACGAAAGATCTGAAACGCACCAAACAGTTTATAGAAATTGCTCTAGGAATCAATGAATATCACGATTATGCCCTTAATCTTTTGGGGACTATCCAATGGAAAGAGGAAGATGATGTGGAAGCAGCTCTAGAAACTTTTCAGAAAGGATTGGATCACAAAATACATGGGGATAGTGGTGTTTTGCTTTCGAGTTTAGGAGCTCTGTATGATAGTCACTTTGGTAATCATGATAAGGCAAGAGTATTCTTCGAAAAGGCACTGAAAGCGAAACCAAATCAGCCCGAGACGTTACGGAAATTTATTGTGTTGCTAGAAAATGTCTATCAAGATTATGGAGCAATTTCAACGGCTTATGAAGAGTTTTTGAGTATAACGCAAAACAATGCTGCCATTTATGTTGAGTATGCTGATTTTCTGATCAAATATATGCACGATTATGATTTTGCTAAGGTTCAACTAGAGCATGCCTTAGAGATTGATGATTCTATACAAGAAGGTCAGAAACTGGCTCGCCAGATAGCAACCTATGTGACAGATAGCGAAGAGGAAGGGGCAACAGATTCAGATGGGGATGATTTTGATGATAAGGATGATTTTGACGATGACGACGATGATTTTGTAGGAGGTGGAGCCGCAGGAGATAACTAACCTCTTTTTTGCTAAGGAATTCTTATTGTATAATGTAAACATACTCTAAGCACCTTGATTATCAATAGCAAAGCGATAAAGTAAGGAGCTAAGCACTTCAAAAGTGCTTAGCTCCTCAAGTGATCTCCACTTTCAAGCAAAATTGGCGTTTGATATGAGTGATAAATCAATGCCTTATGTTATTTCACAATCCTTAGGTCACGTTATTGGATAGTAACTTCCACTTCTGCTGCTGTAGCAGCATTGCCTACGGCATCAAAACCAATTACTTCCATTTCGTAGGTGCGTTTTGCCCAGTTGCTAGGAATAATATAGTCAAAAGAGAAAGGATAGCTATTCATAGTTACGGTGGTATCTAAATTGATCGTTTCGATCGAATTTTCATTACCATTAGCATCTGTGAATAGAAATTCCATTCTACCACCATTGAGTACTTCGTTATCGTCTAGCGTACCTGCAATTGTTATGGTATCTCCATTTGTGGCATTGAGTGCCAAAGAAGAAGTGACATTAAGAGTAGGAGGAATAGTATCGGCACTATTTAGTATAGAAAGCATGTAGGTAATCGTTTCATCTGAAGGATTACCAGCGGCATCTACCGCAGAGAAAGAACAACTATAATTTCCTGCGGTTACATCTAGAGGAACACCAATGACTTCCTGGACTTGATATTCTGCACTTAATATATCAACTACTTTTTGTAGTGACCAAGTGGTGGTGTTGCTTCTACTACTATTACAATCAAAGTTGTCCTGAACATCTAGTTGGTATTGAGATAACAAATCATTGTCTCTAACAGTTAACCCAAATCGAATACTATCCCCACTACGGGCATAAATGACATTGTTTTGTGTGCTCCCGCAAATAGTACCTGTAGTCGGCATCGGGACAATGTTACCTTCTAGTATGATAGGTGCTTCGGTATCTATTCCATCAGGTGTACAACCAGTCCATAGTAGTGTTAATGTAAGTACTAAAAAAGCTATTTTTTTCATTGTTGATGTGTTAATTGTAATTAAAAATAAGAACAAAGGTAGGTATAAAATATATTACTACAACTTCGTCGTAATAAATAATGAAAAGCTTCCTTGTCAGTAAAGGAATAGGACTTGTTGATGCTTCGCCTCTTTGACAAAACTAAAAACAGGGAATTTGCTCCAATAGCAAATTCCCTGTAGTGTGATTATCTATATAAGTGATAGATGTCCTTATACATTGTACATCTCTTCGATCAAACCCTTGTAGTTAGCCAGAACTACACGACGTTTTAGTTTCATTGTAGGAGTAAGTTCACCTGTTTCTACACTCCAAGGTCCTTCTACTAAGACGAATTTTTTGATTTTTTCGATCTTACTGAATTCAGGATTAACTTCATTCAAAATACTTTGGTACTTAGCAATTACTTTTTCGTTTTTCAACATAGCAGCTTTCGAACTAGTCGAAATACCTTTGTCCTTGCACCAGCCTTCTAGTACTTCCATGGCAGGGAGAATGATACCCGAAACGAATTTTTTACCTTCACCTACTACCATAAACTGTTCGATAAGGAATTCTTCACGGAATTTACCTTCGATCGGAGCTGGGGCAACATATTTACCGCCAGAAGTTTTGAGTAGTTCTTTTTTACGATCAGTAATTTTCAAAAATTCTACCCCATTTTTCTTAACCATCTTTCCTACATCACCTGTTTTGAACCAACCATCAGGTGTGAATTCTTCAGCAGTTTTTTCAGGCATGTTATAATAACCCATCATTACGTTCGGACCTTTTACTAGGATTTCACCAGCATTCGGACCATAAGCTTCTTCATTAATATCAATTTTGACGGTACAGTTGTCAATGACAGGACCTACTGTTCCCAATAAGGCAAGATCTTTTTCATAACCACTTACGGCAATAGCTGGAGAAGTTTCGGTCATTCCATATCCTTCTCTAACAGGGATTCCGATAGCAGAGAAGAACTGAGCCATTTTGCGAGGACAAGCAGCAGCACCTGTTAGGATACCTTTCACTCTACCGCCTAATTTTTCACGAACTTTGCTAAATACAATTTTATTAGCCATATTCCACTTGATAGAATTGAAGCCTTTTGGTTCAAAATCAAACTCGTATTGGTCCGTTAAACCTTCCGCCCAGAAGAAAATCTTTTCAGAAAGTCCTCCCTTCGCTTTGGCACCTGTTACAATTTTTTCATATACTTTTTCGAGTAGTCGAGGTACTGTCGTAAAAAAGTGTGGTTTGACTTCCATCAAACTTTCTCCCAATGTATCAACACTTTGTGCATAGAATACACTAGCACCCATTTTCATATAAGCATAAATTACCGTACGCTCAAAAATATGACAGAGCGGTAAAAAACTTAAGGCAAAATCACCACTACTAATTGGAATTAGTGGTAATACAGCATCTAAGTTCGATAGAATATTACTATGCGAAAGCATCACTCCTTTAGGGTTTCCTGTAGTACCAGAGGTATAGATTAGCGTAGCGAGATCGGTTGTTTTGATCGGTGCTTTTAGTGCTTCGATAGGAGCAGTGTCACCTTCACGGAACATTGTTTCCCAAAATTGAACGGGATTTCCATTGGCATCCTTGCCACCTGCTTCGTCTTTGTCAAAGGTAAAGATTCCTTTTAGTGATTCTACTTCAGGTTGTGCTTTAGTTACTTTTTCGACCAAATCGCCATGCCCTACAAAACAATATTTGATGCTAGCATCATTGAAAATGTAAACATAGTCTTTAGGAGCAATAGTAGGATAGACAGGAACATTGATTGCCCCAATCTGAAGGATCGCAATATCCATTACATTCCATTCAGGACGGTTGTTATGCGAAATAAGAGCAATTTTATCTCCTGGTTTAACACCTAGTTCTAATAGTCCAAGACTGACTTTATTAGCCGTGTCAACTAATTCTTGTGTACTATAGCTGTAGCTATGTCCTTTGATGTGTTTTCCAGTAATAGCTGCTGGTAGTGGATTTTTTTCTAATTGGTAATGTACAATATCAAATAGCCTTTTTGTTGTCATAGTTTAGTCGAATAAGAAGTTTTGGAATAT
>CAYOJF010000088.1:6730-21455 GCA_964404215.1 uncultured Aureispira sp.
TATCGTGTTGGTTAGGTCTGAAAACCAATAAAATACCAACTTTTTATTTTTGTTGAAATAACTCTTCAATATAGTTGAAAAACTATTGTAGGACAAGTTTTTTGTGAACAAAAAGTAAGGAAAGGCTGTATCTTTTTAAGAATATTGTATTTTGATACTAAATAAACCTTTAGCAAAGTACGATTTTAACTACTTAGCTTATATTTAAAATATAATATTATGCTCGCTGCACTGATTTCCATTCCTTGTCTTGTTTTAGGTTTAGTACTATTTGTACTCGCTTATACAGGTGCTCTTAGTTACAACATGAAGTGGATAGGAGTCATACCGTTTATGATAGGAGTCGCTACTTTTATTGTTCGACAGGGTATCAATGAATGGTGGTATACCAAAAATCCACCAAAATTGAGTGAAAAAGAAAAGAATATTTTGGCAAGGTTCTTCCCTTATTATAGAGCGTTGAATATACAATTGAAAGAAGAGTTTGAGCGACGACTTAGTGTGTTTCGTTTACAAAAAACGTTTCAGATGCGACTGCTCAAAAAAATACCTGGAGATCTACAGCTACTAGTCTGTGCAACAGCAATCCAGCTTACCATGGGATTTGAGCGTAAAAAAGAATACCTGAAAAATTTGGGAATGGTGGTGTTGTTTCCTAAAGAATTCATCACTCCCGAAATCAATACACAACTGCATCATGTGGAAGTAAATACAGATGTATTTGACTGTTTGCTACTTTCTATTGACTTTTTTACGAAAGGGCTAGGTGATCCTGAACATTATTATAGTAGTGGGATCCACGGAGTAGCAAAATTAATCAAAGCAGAAAAAGGTATTTCAGATAAAGATATTCCTTATCATGGTGAAGGTGGACAAAAAGAATTATTAGTTAAACTGCATTTTTTGAGAGAGTTCAAGATTGGATATCAGTTTCAATATACAGGATTACCTAATATGGAAATCTTTGAGATGGTCTCAGAACACTTTTTTATCTATCCCGACCGACTCAAACAAACATTGCCAGAAGTATATGAGTACATGATGGATATTTATCATCAAGATCCACTGAATCCTGCCAATCCTGTGATCCAAACGGCAGGACACTAGCAGAACCCTATATTTTCCGCTCAAACAAATCTTTCAGTGCATCTACAGCAGTTGAGTATTTAAATTCAAAAGCTGTCTTTTCTAGATTGGCAGGCAAAACACGTGTACTACTGAGGACTACATCCGCCATTTCGCCAAAAGCCATACGGATACCTATAGCTGGAGCGGGAGCTTTTAGCATTGTTTTTCCATACGCTTTTTCGATTGCATTGATGAGTGCTTTGGAGGTGATGGGGGTAGGAGCCGTACCATTATAGTAGCCTGTCAAAGATGGGTTTTCTACAGCTTCCACAAAAATTCTACAAATATCATCTAGGTGAATCCAAGACATATATCGATTGCCAAAATGTCCTAGCGTACGTAGTGGTGCTGTTTTTGTCATTTCTGGTAATGCCCCACCTTGGGTAGAGAGTACAACTCCAACACGTATAGTTGGGACTCGAATCCCCAGTTTTTTGATAGCAGCAGTACTATTTTCCCATTTAACACAAATATCAGCCATGAAATCAGTACCGGGTGGGCTATCTTCTACCAATTTTTCGTCTCCTCTATTGCCATAATACCCAATAGCAGAACAAGCGACAAAAGTAGCTACTTTATTGGGTGTTTTTTGTATATAATCATGTAGCAATTGACTAGATTTAGTACGGCTTTCTTCTAGAATTTTTTTGCGTTGGGCAGACCATTTTTTATCAGCTATTCCAGCCCCTGCCAAATGAATGATGGTATCTACTCCTTCGAGGGCTTTTTCATTCATGGTCATCGCCGATAAATCCCACCCATAAGCAGGAAAAGTAGCATTTAGGTTTTCGGTACGGCTAAGATGTTGGACTTTATAACCCTTGAGGGAGAGCATTTTACTAAGGTGTTGCCCGATTAGTCCTGTACCTCCAGTAATGAGTATTTTTTGTGTGTTTTCCATTTTTTATCTTGAATTTGAATCGTACAGGAGTTATATGTTATTCAATTGGTTTTCTTTATTTTGGTAGAGATTTAATTATATTTGTCAGATCAATCTAGTTTGCTATACTGCAATTAGATGGTGCTCCAGTACTTATTTTTATACAAATAGTATTATAAATACAAAAGAACATAGCTTTATGAAGATGACAGAAGCATTGAAAAATGCCTTACTTTGTAGTGGTTTATTATCAATGGTTTACGCTTGTGGCGATACTAATAAGCCAACGGAACCCACCGATAAACCTACCAATATTTCCACGACTTCTACCGCTGATGCGGCACTGAGAATACATGAGCAAGATGATCCCGATCATATGAACCCATTGGTGTCCAGTGCAGCTAATTCAGAATATATTCATAACAATCTCTTTCAGAAATTGTTGAGATACAACCCTTCTGACCTAAAGCTAACACCACAGTTGGCAGTGAGCCTACCAGAGGTAACTGTGATAGAAGAAGGAGATTATGCAGGAGGCATGTCGTTGACGTACGAAATACATCCAGAGGCTACTTGGGATAATGGAACACCAGTGACAGGGGAAGATTATATTTTCACGATCAAGGCGATCAAAAATCCAAAAGTCAATAGTGCTGCTTTACGCCCTTATGTACAGTTTATTGATGATATTATTGTGGATGAAACGAATCCTAAGGTTTTTACCATCTACTCTAAAGAACGTTATTTCCAGGCAGAAGAATCTAGTGGGAATGTTACGTTTGTATTACCAGAATATCATTACGATGCAGAAGGTGTTATGAGACAGTTTGCGATTGCACAATTGAATGATCCTGCCAATACAGAGGAGCTGAAAAAAGACGCTAGTATTATTCGTTTTGCACAGGAGTTTAATCAGAAATATGGGAGAGAGCCAGAGCAGGTAGTAGGGAGTGGTCCTTACCGCTTGACCGAATGGACGACTGGAGAACGTATTGTATTGGACCGTAAAAAAGAATGGTGGGGCGATAAAGTAAAGGACAATAAAATGTTAGAAGCTCACCCTCCTAAGATTATTTATAGAATCTTTAGAGACTGGACAGCAGCTATTACTAATGCCAAAGATGGACAGATTGATGTATTGCGTTCCTTGCCTCCTACTGACTACAATCGCCTAAAAGAAGATAGTAAATTTAATGCTACTTTTGATTTGAGTAGTCCAGATCAGTTTATGTATCAATATATTGCTTTCAATAGTAGACTGCCTCAGCTGAAGGACAAAAGAGTTCGTAGAGCATTGGCACATTTGATTGATAGAGATGATTTGATTATGTCTATCATGGAAGGAATGGCAACCAAAGCAAATGGACCTGTTCATCCTCGTAAAGATTATTACAATAAAGCTCTAAAGGATATTGAATATAATCCAGAAAAAGCAAAGGAACTATTGACAGAAGCAGGCTGGAAAGATTCTGATGGAGATAATATTCTTGATAAAATGATTGGAGGCAAGAAAGTCGAAATGCGATTGGAGTATAAGTATACACAAGGGCATCCGATTCGTAAACCAATGGGTATTATTCTTAAGGATGAAGCGGCTCGAGTAGGAGTGGAGATTACATTGGCACCCACTGATTTTCCGAGTTTGCTACAGGATGCAGATAATAGAGAGTTTGAGTTAGTGGCATTGGCATGGGTCAATACGCCTGGTTTGGATGATATGAAACAAGTTTGGCATAGTGAAGCTGCTGTAGAAGGGGGAGATAACCGTGTAGGATTTGGTACACCAGAGTCAGACAAGATTATAGACGAAATTAGAGAAACATTAGATACTGAAAAAAGGAACACGTTGTATGAGCGTTTGCAAGAAATTATTTATGAGGAACAACCTTATATTTTCTTGTTTGCAACCAGTGAGCGTATTGCTATACACAATAGATTTGAAGGAACGGAGACTTCTCCTGCACGACCAGGATATATTGAAGCGAGGTTTAAACTCAGAAAAAAAGAGCAATAAAATCTCCTACTTGGTAGGATATAACGATTAATAAGAAGAGCTATTTCCTTGTGGAATGGCTCTTTTGTTTAGAGTATAGAAACATGGAAAATGTTATTGAAGCCTTGAAGAAATACAGGAAAAAGTTGATCTAAATAAGAGATTTGATTTTAAATTTGATACTTCCACAAGTGTTTTTAATGAGGATGAAATAAATCAATTAAATACTGACAGTAATTTATTGGAGCAGAATATACGACTGAAATGGATTCTGAATGACAAATACAAGAATACTTCAGAACAAAGCCTAATTGATTTTTGGATAATCAATGATTGGGGGGGAATAAGGGGATTTAAATCAAATGAACGGAACCTTAAGAAAATAGATGCATTTAAGAATCAGCTATACAAGCGAAAATTATCCGTAGATTGTTTTCAGACGATATCTTCTTTGTCAAAGATTGCCTCCTTTATGGATCCTGATAATTGGGTAATTTATGACTCAAGAGTAATCTATGCCCTAAATTGGCTTATATTAACTTGTGAAGTTAAAGAAAGAGTTGTACACAAATATTTCCCAATGCCAAGTGGTAGGAATAAGATAATTGTGAATTTTGATATGAATACTATAATAAACTTATTTCATATAGGTGCTTATGAAGAAAGATCTGAATGGTATAGGAGGCAACAGGTTGCTTACTTTGAATTTTGTGACTTTATAAAATTATCCTCTAAACGTATCTATGGGGAGGATGCAAAGCCCTTTGAATTAGAAATGTTATTATTTACTTTGGCAGACAAAGAAATTTTCAATGAATTAAAGCAGCAGATAAAATTGACTACAATTACTACTACAAATGATTTTTAATTTTTTAGTACTAGAACTAGTATCTTGTAGATTAAAACCGTTAATAAAGCTCTAATATTAGAAAAGACTTATTGAAATATAAAGATACTTTCATATCTTGAATTCGCAATCAAGTTTTGACCCATTTTTGTTGATTGTAATAACCTCTAATGACACACTATTTTACATAAAATACAATGACTATGAAACAACTTTTATTCAGTTGGGTAATTATTTGCTGCTCTTCTATAGGGCTATTGGCACAACAGAGTCCTGTGAATTGGACTTGGAAAGCTACCCACTTACAAGGAGATGAGTACCAGATCACCTTCAAAGCCAAAATTAGTGATGGCTGGTACACCTACTCTCAGTTTATAGGAGATGATGGACCTGTACCGACTTCGATTAACTATGATTCAGATAATCAAACATTGGTAGGTAAGTCCAAAGAAACTACTTCTAAGCCTGCCTATAAAGTAGAAGGGTTTGATAAGATGTTTGATATGGAAATTATCAAGTATAAGCATGATTTGACTCTACAACAAACGATTAAGGTCAAAGATGGGGCTAAAAATGTAACAGGATATATGACCTATATGACCTGTGATAATGAGCAGTGTCGACCTCCAACGGATGTTGAATTTGATTTTGTGCCCAATGACTTAGTTAAAAAAGCTGCAGCAGCAGATGCTACTACAGATCAGGCGAATGCACCTCCTACCAATAATTCGACAGAAACTACTACAGATGTGTCAGAGTCAACAGAAGAGTTAGTAGCTGTCACAGATGTACCCGCAGCAGAAGACGAAGAAACACCTACCGAGGGAGTCAATAATGAGAATCCTGTCAATTGGATAGTTACCTTCAATAAAATTAACGAACTAGAATTTGATATGGTAGCAACCGCTACGATAGCAGATGGGTGGTATGTTTATTCACAGACATTGGAGAGTGAGGATGGTCCTATTGCTACTTATGTAGCAATTAATGAAGGAATAGAAGTCACTTCTGATGTAGAAAGCATGTCCAAACCAGAATATAAGGTAGAAGGATTTGATAAGATGTTTGATATGAATATTACCAAATACAAACATGACTTCACGATTACTAAACGCCTTAAGCTGACGAAAGATATTGAAACAATTAAGGGCTTTTTGGAATATATGACTTGTGACGATGAGCAATGCCGTCCGCCCACCGCAGTCGAATTTGAACACAATATATCAGGCGTAGCATTGTTACCTCCTACTAAAGGGACTGTTGATGGGGATCAGTTTAATCCTGTTCGTCCAACGTTGCAAGCAACCAATCTTGCACCTGTAGGAAACTGTAAGGGAACAACTGGAGATGCTCTCAAAGGAAATAATCAAGTAGCATCAATGAGTCTTTGGGCTATATTTCTAGCTGGTTTTGGTGGTGGATTAATAGCTTTATTGACACCTTGTGTATTTCCAATGATTCCGATGACAGTATCTTTATTCTCAAAAGGGAAGGATAAAACAAAAGCAGAAGGAATCAAAAACGCCTTGATATTTGGAGGCTCTATTATTGTTATTTATGTGGCTTTAGGATTGCTAATTACAGCTGCATTTGGAACAGATGCACTGAATCAATTTTCGACGCACTGGTTGACTAATGTAATCTTCTTTTTATTATTTACGATTTTTGCCATTTCCTTTTTTGGTTATTTTGATATCAGACTACCTTCTTCTTGGGCAAATAAAGCCAATAGTGCGTCTATGAAAGGAGGTTTGATAGGAAGTTTCTTTGGAGCTTTTTCTATTGCTTTAGTCTCTTTTTCTTGTACTGGACCTATTATAGGAACATTGATTGTGCAGTCTATCAATAGTGGTTTTGGGGGACCTGCTGTAGGAATGTTTGGCTTTTCTGTGGCATTAGCATTACCATTTACGCTATTTGCTGCGTTTCCTAGTTGGTTACAGTCACTCCCGAGTTCAGGAAGCTGGATGACCTCTATGAAAGTGGTACTAGGATTTGTAGAGTTGGCATTAGGATTGAAATTTTTGTCAGTAGCTGACTTGACAGAAGGTTGGAAAATACTGCCTTATGAGGCATTTATAGCATTGTGGGGAGTCATATTCATAGCCATGGGTTTATATTTGTTCGGAATTATCTTATTTCCACATGATGCCAAAGGAGCTAAAATATCAAATGGACGTAAGGTGTTTGGGGGAGTTTCTTTTGTTTTTGCTGCTTATATCTTCTCAGGATTTATGAGTAATACGCATAATACTTTTATTACGCCAAACCTATTGAGTGGACTGGCTCCTCCTGTCTGTCATTCTTATATCAAACCTTGTGATTGTCCCGCTACTTTGAGCGAATGTTTCAAGGATTATGATGAAGCATTGGCTTATGCTAAAACAGTGAATAAACCTATTTTGATTGACTTTACAGGACATGGATGTGTCAACTGTAGAAGAATGGAGGACCAAGTATGGACCAAACCTGAGATTAATGATTTGATTCGTAATGAATATGTATTGGTGTCTCTTTATGTAGATGATAGAAAACCATTGGATAAAGTATTGGTCGGACCAGATGGTCGTAAGATTAGGAATGTAGGGAATAAATGGGCATTGTTTGAGGAAGTGAACTTCAAAAAACAATCTCAGCCTTATTATGCTTTGATTAATACCAAAGAAGAGGTACTCAATACTCCTAAAGCTTATACCCCAGATGTCGCCGAATATAAAGCCTTTTTAGAGTGTGGTATTGAACAGTACAAAAAGTCAATGGCAAAGTAATAACGTCTAATACTTAGCTAGTATTGAATATTAATCCAGTTTCTCAGTAGAGGAACTGGATTTTTTATATTCATATTGTTCTGCGAAAAGAACCATAGCGTCAATCAATGGAAGGACTCGTTTACCATTTTCAGTGAGTTGGTACTCTACTCTCGGAGGGATTTCACGGTAATTGATACGAATCACCAAAGAACTATCTACTAAATTTTTTAACTCTTGAATAAGCATTTTTTCACTTATGTCAGGAATCATCCGTCGAAGCTGCGAAGGGCGTACCGCTCCATCTTTGAGTTGGAACAGTATTAATAATTTCCATTTTCCTCCAATTAATTCTTGAGTTGTTCGAACAGGGCAGAGGGCGGTATATTTAGGAGCATATTTCATGAGTGATCTAGTTTTGATGAACTATACCTACTAAAAGGTAGGTATAGTGTTATTTTTATAGTACTTCCAATATATGTATTTTTATACTTCAAATTTAGAAAGTATGAAAAAAATATTAGGATTATTGATGATAGTTCTGCTGTTAAGCGGAACACCAAAACCAACAAAAACAATGAAGATTTATTATGTATATGATGCCCTATGTGGCTGGTGTTATGGATTCTCACCTGTTATGAACGCTTTTGCAGATAAGCACCAAAAAGAAGTGAAGGTAGAAGTAATTGCAGGAGGAATGGTTACAGGAGATCGAATAGGACCTATTGGGGAAGTAGCTGGCTATATTGGCGAAGCCTATAAACAGGTTGAAAATTACACTGGAGTCAAATTTGGTCAGCCATTTTTGAAAGGGGTATTACAAGAGGGGAGTGCTACTTTTACCTCTATTCCTTCTTCTATTGCACTGATGATATTCAAAGAACAAGCTCCCCAAGACCAAGTTGCATTTGCTGCACAATTACTTAAGGCGGTGTATTACGATGGGATGAAACCTGAAGATTCTGCTGCTTATGGTAAACTAGCTGCCGATTTTGGTTTAGATAGCACCAATTTTACAGCTAAAATGAGCGAACCAAAGTACCTGAAAGCTGCCAGAAAAGAATTTGCATTGGCGAATAGTATGGGAGTAAATGGATTTCCTACTTTGATATTAGAATATAATGATGAAAGGGTTGTTATGGCGAGGGGATATACTCCTATTAATCAGCTAGAGCAACAGTTTTTGGCAGCTAAAAAACAATTGGGGATCCAATGATATGTCTAACTAGTGTCAGGATATGAAGAAGGGGAGCATCTAATTTGGAAGTTCTTATTAATGTAGGTACTTTTAATGTTGCTACAAATATAGATGATATGAAACAGATACTAGGATTATTAATAGTGGTGTTGCTATTGAGCGGAACGCCTAAACCTGAGAAAACAATGAAGCTTTATTATGTTTATGATGGACTTTGTGGCTGGTGTTATGGTTTTTCACCTGTTATAACTGCATTTGATACCAAATACAACAACGAATTAGCGATAGAAGCTATTCCGGGAGGTATGATCACAGGAGATAGAGTTGGACCAATTGGAGAAGTACTTAGTTTTTTGAGTCCAGAGGATTTTAAGCGAGTAGAAGACTATACTGGTGTACGTTATGGCAAAAACTTTATGGAAGGATTACTAAAAGATGGAACATCAACATTCACTTCGATCCCTTCTGCTACTGCTTTGATGCTGTTCAAAGAATTAAAACCAGCAGATCAGGTCGCTTTTGCAGGAGAATTACTAAAGATGGTCTATCAGGATGGTCATGCTCCTATGGATTATACGGCTTATGGTACCTTGGCGGAGCAATTTGGGCTAGATGCTACTGACTTTTCGACGAAGATGCAAGAAGATAAATATTTAAAAGCTGCCGAACAAGCATTTGTACAAGCGAGCAATTTGGGTGTCAATGGCTATCCTACTTTGATACTAGAAGAAGATGGAAAGCGAATTGTTATCGCTAGAGGCTATGTAGGAATGGAGCAGTTGGAAAAGAATTTTTTGGCTGGAAAGCAACAATTGGGGAAAGCAAAGTAATCACGCCATTAACAGAAAAATAAGAAGAAGCAAGGTAATAATTTGCCTTGCTTTTTCTATTTTTGGAGATTGATTCAGAAAAACAGAATAGACACGATATGAAATTTGATAGCTATCCTTACGAACGCCCAGATTTAGAAGAAAGAAAAGCTGCTATTATTGAGCTAGTAAATAAATTCAAACAGGCAGATAATGCCGACCAGCAGTATCAGTACATATTAGATATGAATCAACTGCGAGGAGATATGAATTCTATGTACAGTTTAGCTAGTGTACGTCATTCGATCAATACCAAAGATGAATTCTACGAAAAAGAGAAACATTTTTTTGATATGACAATGCCTGAGCTGGGAGAATCTATCAATGACTATTATAGAGCCCTAGTGGAGTCTAAATTTAGAAAAGAACTAGAAGCGAAATTAGGAGTGCATTTGTTCAATATGGCAGAGTTGACGCTCAAAAGTTTTGATCCTGCAATTGTCGAAGATCTCAAAAAACTGAATCAACTCGATACTTCCTACAAAAAGCTAAAGGCACAGGCCGAAATCGAATTTGAAGGCAAAACATACAATCTGTCTTCTATACAACCATTGGAACAATCAAAAGATAGAGCCACTCGAAAAAGAGCTGGTGAAGCCAAATGGGGGTTTTATGCAGGAATTGCTGACCAAATGGAAGAAATCTATGACAAGATGGTCAAGTTGCGTCATCAAATGGCACTCAAACTAGGGTACGAAAACTATGTTGACCTAGGATACGCTCGCATGATGCGTTCAGACTACAATGCTGATATGGTTGCTAATTTTCGTAAACAGGTGCTAGAGCACATTGTCCCTATTGCTGGCAAATTGCTAAAACGTCAAGCGAATCGTCTTGGCTTAGATAAACTGATGTATTATGATGAAGGTTTTAGTTTTCCGACAGGAAATCCAACCCCAAAAGGAGATGCTGCTCAACTAACGGATCAAGCTTCTAAAATGTACGCTGAGTTGTCAGATGAAACAAATGAATTTTTTGAGTTTATGACGAGCCGAGCACTCATGGATTTGGATGGGAAAGATGGGAAACAAACAGGAGGTTATTGTACTTTCTTGAGCAAGTTCGAGTCGCCATTTATTTTCTCTAATTTTAATGGAACTAGTCACGATATTACAGTATTGACACACGAAGCAGGGCATGCTTTTCAGTGTTACGCTACTAGTAGAGAAGGGCATTTGTATGATTATTTATGGCCTACATTCGAAGCTTGTGAGATTCATTCGATGAGCATGGAATTTTTTACCTGGCCATGGATGGAGTTGTTTTTTGAAGAAGATACCGAAAAATTCAAATTTTCACATTTGGCAGGGTCTATTTTATTTTTGCCCTATGGATGTGCTATTGACGAATTTCAGCATGTGGTATACGAAAACCCAGAGATGACCATCGCTGAACGCAATGCTGCTTGGAAAGCAATCGAAGAAAAATACTTACCTCATAGAGATTATGGAGATAATGAGTACCTAAATGGAGGAAGATTTTGGCAACGTCAGAGTCATCTATTTGGGATGCCTTTTTATTATATAGATTATGTATTGGCACAGACTTGTGCTTTCCAATTTTGGAAACGTAGTCTAGAAGATCAAAAGGATGCTTGGCAAGACTATATGACACTCTGCAAAGCAGGTGGAACAAAATCTTTCTTAGATCTAGTCCAACTAGCTAATTTAGATTCTCCATTTGAAGATGGTTGCCTAGAGAAAGTTGTTGCTCCTATAGAAGCCCATTTGGAAGGAGTAGATGACTCAAAATTTTAAACACGCTTTTAGCTTAGATTCTTATGAAAATAATTTGTGTTGGTAGAAACTATGCCGCTCATGCTGCTGAATTGAATAATCCAGTACCTACGGAACCATTACTTTTTCTCAAGCCAGATACGGCATGCTTACTAGATGGGTGGCCATTGTATTATCCTGACTTTACGAACGATCTGCATTATGAGGTTGAGCTTTTAGTCAAAATTTGTAAGAATGGAAAGCACATTCAGCCTAAGTTTGCCAAAGACTATTACAAAGAAGTCTCTGTTGGGATTGATTTTACGGCGAGAGATTTACAACAACAATGTAAAGAAAAGGGACACCCTTGGGAAATAGCAAAAGCATGGAATCATTCTGCTGTCATTGGTGATTTTATTCCTTATGAAGAGGCACTGAATCCAGCAGGAAATATTGATTTTTCTTTATTGAAAAATGGAGAACAAGTCCAGCTTGGAAATACAGGTCAGATGATTACTAATATAGAGGCGCTTATTTGCTATATCTCGAAGTATTTTATGCTCAAAAGAGGAGATGTGATTTTTACAGGGACACCTAAAGGTGTTGGGCCAGTAGCCGTGGGGGATCGTTTAGAAGGGTTTATTGGTAAACGTTCTTTGCTGAAGTGTAATATCAAGTAAGCCGATGTTTGATAGAGATAAATGGCAAGAAATATTCGGAACGATTCGGCAAAATAAGCTGCGAACAGGATTAACTGCGGCAGGCGTTTTCTGGGGGATCTTTATGCTGATCTTTATGATGGGGATGGGAGATGGACTAGAAAAAGGTGTCTTAAATGAGTTTGGAGGACGGAGTACCAATAGCATCTATATGTGGCCCAAAGAAACAAGCATTGCTTATAAGGGGATGCCAATTGGGAGGTGGATTCCATTTACGATTGAGGATATTTATGCCCTCAAAGAACATGCACCATATATTGATATTTTGGCTCCCAGACACATGAATCGAAATACACCAGTATCGTACTTGACGGCTGCTAATAATTTTGACGTAAGAGGGGAATGGGATGGTATATTTACGGTAGAGGCACTCCAATGTGCTATTGGGCGAACATTAAACCCATTAGATGAGGAACAACACCGAAAAGTGGCGGTAATTGGAAAAACAGTACGAGAAGAATTATTTGGCAAAGCTAATCCAATTGGTAAGCATATTAATATCAACAATATCCTTTTTCAGGTAGTAGGAGTGATTGAGTTTAATGGACAGGCTGGACGTTTGCAAGAGGCTGATGAAACCGTTTTTATACCATTGAGTACTTCTTTGAAGTTATTTGGAAATGGAACGGATATTTCTTGGTTTGTCTGCACGGTTAATAATAAAACAAGTGCTGCTGTAGTAGAGGATGATATCAAGGAGTTTTTGGCAGCAAGACATAAGGTATCTCCTGAAGATAAACAGGCAATAGGTTCTTTCAACCTAGAAAAACAATATCGAAAATTAGCAGGATTGTTTGCTGGTATTCGTTGGTTTTTGTGGATTGTTGGTATCGGAACATTATTAGCAGGTGTAGTGAGTGTGAGTAATGTGATGTTAATTACGGTGAAAGACCGAACAAGAGAAATTGGTGTTAGGAAAGCAATTGGTGCTACCCCTTGGTCCATTATTAGTTTGATTTTACTAGAGTCTGTTTTTATTACAACAGTATCTGGATATATTGGATTATTGATAGGGACTATAATTATATACACAATGAACCTGCTGACAGCTACTGGTTTAGAAAATCAAATGTTTAGCAATCCTGAAGTAAATCTTGGTGTGAGTATAGGTTCGTTAGTTATTTTAGTTTTATCAGGTCTTTTTGCAGGATTGTTACCAGCACTGCACGCTGCCCGAATCAACCCAGTGGAAGCTTTACGTTCGGATTAACCCTACCGAAATATACAGAGCGTATTCAAAAACATAATTTTGAACATGAGCTAATAATGTCTAATACTCAACGAACAAAACAACATTCTATTTAATTGATATCATGAGAAATGTAATTTTAGGGGTGATACTCACCTTGTTTATTTTTTTATCTATTTGGCTATTTTCTTATTTCTATAGCAATAATGTGGAAGGGAGTGAAGTGTATGAAATCACAACGCCTTATCTATCAGATATTACACTGAAATCTGTAGCAACAGGAGCGATTAGACCTCGTCGAGAAATTATCATTACTTCACAGATGTCAGGGATTATTGATGAGCTATTGGTAGAAGGAGGAGATATGGTCAAAAAAGGAGATCCTATCGCACGGATTAAGCTAGTACCAAGTCCTACCGCGCTTAATACAGCTAAGGCTAATGTCGAATTAGCTAGATTAAAAGCAACTGAAATAAGACGACAATTACTCCAACAACGAAAAATCCATAATAATGATTTGGACGTACAGCAAGCCCAAACTAACTATGACAATGCGAAAATCGAAGAAGAGAAATATCAACAGCTTTTCAAAGACGGTGTAGTTCCTGAACTAGAGTATAATCAGTATAAGCGGAGCTTAGAATTAGCGAAAACAGAGCTGGATAATGCTCGGATTTTAGGGAATAGTAATATTAAGGAATTGCAGAGCAATCTAGATATTGCAGAGCAGGAACTAGAAGCAGCTCAGAGCAATTTACAATTGTTACAAAAAGGAGTGGCTAGTAAATCTGGGCAGGTGGCTAATATTGTTCGCTCTACCGTCAATGGAATGGTCCTAAATGTAGGAGTAGAAGAAGGGGCAACGGTCATTGAGCGTAGTAATTTTGGGCAGGGATCTATTATTGCAGAAGTTGCGAATATGAATGATTTGATGTTCTTGGGAAATATTGACGAATCAGATGTAGGAAAACTCAAAAATGGGATGAAACTCGAACTGACAGTAGGAGCGATTGAGAAAGAGCGTTTTGCGGCTATCTTGGACTATATTGCTCCTAAAGGAGTAGAAGAAACGGGAAGTGTAAAGTTCACGATTAAGGCAAGTGTTATCCAGCGAGAGGATATTTTCTTGAGAGCAGGGTATAGTGCGAGTGCTGATATTATTTTAGATAAAAGAAAACAGGTTTTGTCTATTCTAGAACGAGACTTGAAATTTGAGGATAACACCGACCAGCCTTATGTAGAACTAGAAACAGCCCCTAGTACTTTCGAAAAACGCCTTGTTAAAGTTGGTCTATCAGATGGTATCAATATCGAAATCCTAGAAGGACTGACCAAAGAAGACAAAATTAAAGTACAAGGGGCTGCGATGTAAGTGTTCTTAGTTATGAAGTTGTTTAAAAAGTCTCTTCCTGTCCAAATGAAATATCTTTTTCTGTTACT
>CAYOJF010000089.1:0-21104 GCA_964404215.1 uncultured Aureispira sp.
CCTTGAATGACGGTACCAAAAACCGTAGTGTTACCATTACACCATGGGTCATTATCTCTCTTAAGCGATTGCAAATATAAAAGGTGATTAGATTATTTCCAAATTTTATTCAAAAAAAATTTTAATTTTTCTTTCCATGCTCTTATTCACCTCTATTTTTAGCCATAATGTATCTATTGGCAAATAATCCTCTACCAAGTTTGGCCATTCTATAAAACAATAATCATTTTCTTGCTCTAAAAGTTCCAATAGCCCAATAGAAATCACTTCTTCTTCTGACTGGAGACGATACAAATCAATATGATAGATACTATCTGCCTCCCCTTGATATTCATTAATGATAGAAAAAGTAGGACTACTAGTCACTTCTTCTACCCCCAATAATCGACACAACACCTTGACTAAAGTGGTCTTGCCTGCCCCTATTTCACCAATCAAAGCTACTTTTCGATGTTCTCTGATGATTGGCAATAAAGTCGTTGCGACCACTTCTAAATCTTCTATCTTTTTTATTAAAAACTCTTTAGTAGTTGACATGATTTATATTAATATAAGGTACTATTTTATAACTACTTACAGGCTACAAGACCCTTTTCTTTAAGCAGGGAATAAAAATAGACTTTTATTTTAAGATGTAATTAGAATAGAGTACATTTGTGTGATTTTTATAGCACTAGGAAATAAAAGATGAGCAAAATAGTAATAGAACCCTCCAAAGGTATACGATTGGACCTGAAAGAAATCATCCAATATCGTGAATTACTCTGGACCCTTACTTACAGAGATATTAGAGTTAAATATGCTCAAACAGCTGTAGGTTTTGCATGGGCTATCGTCAATCCACTATTTACATTAGTCATACTATCTTTTGTATTTGGTAGTGTCGCCAATATACAAGTGACAGGTGAAGGAGGGGTTCCTATACCACATATCATATATACCATGGCAGGTCTATGTGGTTGGCAATATTTCTCAGAAGTACTGTCACAAGCAAGCTCTTCTATCATTGGAGCTCAAAATATGGTAAAAAAAATCTATTTCCCTAGGTTAGTCATTCCTTTATCCAAAGCATTGACAGCTTTTATAGATTTTGCTATTGTATTGATCATAATGGTCATCTGTATGTTGATTTATCAATTCACCCCCAGTAGCAATATTATTTTCTTCCCACTTTTTTTCCTGATAGCTGTTATTTCGGGACTAGCCGCAGGTATCTGGATGAGTGCTCTAACAATTCGTTTTAGAGACTTCCAACATATTACGCCCCTTCTATTAAGAGTAGGTATGTATGCTACTCCTATTGCCTATCCGGCAAGCAAAGTACCTGAAGCCTATCAAGGTTTATATTATCTCAATCCCATGGCTGGTGTAGTAGAAGGAATGCGTTGGTGTATTATTGGTGGAGATCAACTAAATAATTACGCTTATTATTCTTTTGCGGGTATTCTTGTTTTATTTCTCTTGGGAATTATTTATTTCAAACGAGTAGAACGTATCATGGCAGACATTCTTTAAGACTCAAAATAAACGTTCCAAACAAAAAATACTAACCTATTTGATATTGGTATGAATAAAAAAATGATAAGTATACAGCATGTCTCTAAAGAATACCAACTAGGTATGGTGGCATCTGGAAGTTTTCGTCAAACAATTACGGATAGTTTCAATTTTTTGAGCAATATAAAAAAGCCAAAAAAAACGTTCTTAGCACTCAATGATGTCTCTTTTGATATTGATGATGGAGATGTTGTAGGTATTATTGGTCGAAATGGTGCTGGTAAAAGTACCCTACTAAAAATCCTATCTCGTATCACAGAACCTACTAAAGGGCGTATCGAACTCAACGGTAGAGTGGCATCTTTATTGGAGGTTGGTACAGGTTTTCACCCTGAACTAACGGGAAGAGAAAATATATTCCTCAATGGCTCCATACTAGGCATGAGCCGCCAAGAAATCAAATCAAAATTCGATGATATCGTAGCTTTTTCTGGGGTAGCCGATTTCCTAGACACCCCTGTCAAACGTTATTCTTCAGGGATGTATGTTCGTCTAGCTTTCGCCGTAGCAGCTTATCTAGAGCCTGAAATCTTGGTTATTGATGAAGTTTTGTCCGTTGGAGATGCTGAATTTCAAAAAAAATGTCTTGGAAAAATGGGTGAAGTCGCTCGTGGAGGAAGAACAGTATTATTCGTAAGCCATAATATGGGTGCGGTTCGTACTTTATGCAATAAAGTAATTGTACTCAACCAAGGTCAAGTTATTTTTCAAGGAAGTGTAGAAGATGGTGTCAACAAATACTTAGAAATAGCCAACGAAAATACTTCTGACCAAGGAGAAGTCTCATGGGACTTAGAACATGCCATAGGAAAAGAAGAAATGAAATTAACTAAGGTTCAATTATTGGACGATGAAAAAAATTGTAGAGCAACTTTTTCTACTGCCGAAGAAATAACGCTCAAAGTAGAATACTTTTTAGAAAAAGAAGTCCGTAATATTCGTATAAACCTTAGAGTTCTTACTGGTGATGATCTAATATTATTTTCGAGTAGTTCTCACAATTCGGAACCTACTATAAAGCCAAAAGGGCATCATAGTTGCACTATTAGTTTCCCAAAACACCTCTTCAATAATGGTGTCTACAAAATATGGCTTCAGGCTGGGTCTCCTGGATATAAAGAATTACTGACAGAACAAGTTTATTTGAAATTTTTTACAGAAAAATATACCTCTTCTGGTAGTATGAAAGATGCTGATCTCCCTGGGCAAATTGCTCCTATACTCAACTGGAATATAGATTAATAATTATTTTATACATTAATATGCAAATCAAAAAGTTACTCAAATCTATTTTAAAGCCTCAATCACTGCAAGCAGAAAAAAATCAAGCTGCCATCCGTGAATACATGCTAAAAAATAATTATTGTTCTACTCAGAATATAGATTCTAATGATATTGTTATTGTTGGGTTTCCTAAATCAGGCAACACTTGGATGCAAAACTTAATTGCTGGTGTACTGTATGGTATAGATACCACTTTGCTTCCAGATAAATTAACTCAGCTATTAGTACCTAATTTACATGGTATGAGTTATTATAAAAAAATACTTGATTTCACTTGTTTCAAATCACATTTACTCCCTCAACCCAACTACAAAAAAGTAGTTTACATTGTTAGAGATGGACGTGATGCCTTAATTTCTTATTATCACATGAATCAAGCTGATAAAAAGGATTTTACGTTGGAGCAAATGGTCAAAAATGGAGAAGGTCTTTTTCCTTCTAAATGGCATGAACATGTTAAAGCTTGGCAGAATAACCCATATAATGCTGAAATTATGTGGATTCGATATGAAGATTTACATTTGCAACCATTAGTAGAAATGAAACGTTTCTGCAAATTTGCTGGCATAGAACGCAGCGATGAATTATTAGAACAAAGTATTAATGGAAATTCATTCCAAAAAATGCAAAAGAAAGAACAAAATTTTGGTTGGGATAATCAAAAGTGGGATACTGAAGGAAAATTTATTCGCAAAGGAAAAGTGGGATCTTTTCTTGATGAAATGCCTCCTAATTTGATTAGCTTCTTTGAAAAAGAAGCTAATCAACAACTTTCAGAATTAGGTTATTCTATTACCCAAAAATAACTATTCCTATATTAAGGACATTAAAGTTGTTTAAAAAGCCTCTTTGTAGAAAAATGAGTTCCGCAGTTTCCCCAAAGTTAGATTTGGGATTTTCAACATACGGAATCTACGATAAGTTTTTTTTGTTAATGGAGTTATGAGCGAGTGAATCTGCAAGATGAATAGATAGCATCTATTCAACAAAGTAGACTGCTAATGGAGATTGAACTAATAGATACTTTCTAAAATGTTTTACTTGTTCATTAGCTAATTTATTAACACTCACCTTGGCGATACTAATCTATTGGGTACCAATGCCCCCAATAGATTAGAGGTAACAGAGAAAGAGACTTTTAAACAACTTCATACTCAATAAGCAAACATAAGAGATCATGGGGCTAATTAATAAAATAAATAATAGATTATCTATCAGAAAAGAATATGTAGAAGCTGCTGCTATTTTCAACAAATTTAGCGACTTCACCATGATACCATCTGGTATTTATATGGAAAATATTCTATTAGCAAAACAAGCAAAAAATATACAAGGTGCTATCGTAGAATGTGGCGTTTGGCGAGGTGGCATGAGTGCAGGGATAGCATCAGTCCTTGGTACTGATCGTGATTACTATCTTTATGATAGCTATGAAGGTTTGCCTGACGCTGGCAAACATGATGGTCAAGATGCTATTGACTATCAAAAAAATACCGATTCAGAAAACTACTTTGATAACTGTACTGCTGAGATTTCTTTTGCACAGGAAGCTATGAAAAAAGCAGGTGTTTCTAATGCAAAATTTATCAAAGGTTGGTTCAAGGATACTGTTCCTCATCATACTCCATCTGAAAAAATAGCCCTATTAAGATTAGATGGAGATTGGTATGATTCAACAATGGAATGTCTATTGCACCTTTATGATCATATTGTAGAGGGAGGACTTATTATATTAGATGACTACTATACCTGGGATGGCTGTACTAGAGCCGTACATGATTTCCTATCTAAAAGAAATCTACCTAGTAGAATTCGCCAATACAACAATCAAATATGTTATATAATTAAACAGAGCCCTAATGATTAAGTCTCCATTAGATACTAAAGAAAAAACAAGTATAATAGAATCCATTTCTACTAGAAAAATTATCCAAGCTTATAAGACTAGTTTAAATCTGGATGTATCTAGGTTCTTTTCTAATGTCGCACAAATTGACATTGTAGAATGTGAAGAAACTAAGTATAGATTCTATCACCCTACATCTGTGGCAGGAGATGGTCCATTTTATGAACAATTACAAGAATGGGAACCTTACTATGAGCCTTGGAAGTGGGAACACGCACAAGCTATTAAAGGTATTTCACCAAATAGTAAGCTATTAGAAATAGGAAGTGGTGCTGGTGGTTTTTTACGTAAAATGACTACTGATGGATTTGATGTAACTGGACTAGAACTAAATGAAAAAACAGCTCAAAGTTGTCAACAAGAAGGTCTAAAATTATACAACCAAACAATTCAAGAACATGCCTTAATACATCCTAATACATATGATGTAGTTTGTTCTTTTCAAGTTTTGGAGCATATTGCTGATGTAAAAAGTTTTTTAGAAGCGAGTATTAAATGCTTAAAGCCAAATGGAAAAATGATCATTAGTGTCCCTAACAATAACAGCTATATTCAATATGAATTTAATGCTCTAAATTCCCCTCCTCACCATATTGGTCTCTGGACGCAAGAATCCCTCAAAAACATCTGTAATATATTTCCCATCAAACATGAAGCTACTTTCTTTTCTCCATATCAAAGTCATGCTGCTTTTTGCAAAGGAAATATAATCAGACATTGGAAACGAAAACGCCCCTATCTTCCTTATAAATTTTATCTATTCTGCTATCCCTTTATCAAGCCCTTCTTTTCACCAGAAAAAACAGGGCTTACTATTCAAGTTCATTACAGCAAATGATGAAAGTATTATTACTAAGTACATCTGATAAAGGAGGAGCTGCCAATGCCTGTATTCGTCTTCATCAGGGATTATTAGCACTCGGTATAGAATCCAAATTATTGGTTCTCAAAAAAACACGTACAGATCTAGCAGAAGTACATCGATTCTTGTCTGTGTATGAACCCAGAACACTATTTAAACGAATCAAAAAGGCACCAAAAGTACTTGCTTTCAATCGAAAGAGAAATAGACAAAAAGCAAATCGTCCTACAGGTGAGCTATTTAGTTTCTGCGAAACGCTGCACGATGTTACCGCTCACCCACTCTATCAATGGGCAGATGTTATCAATATTCATTGGGTTGCCAATTTCTTAGATTATCCTTCTTTTTTTGAAAAAAATACAAAGCCTGTTGTCTGGACACTGCATGATATGCTCTTATTCACTGGTGGATATCACTACGAAAAAGGTTTTCCCTTTGAGGCTTACCAAGACTTAATTCAACAACAGTATCAGCTCAAAAAAGAAGTCTTCAAAGACAAAACGTTTACTATTGTAACCCCTTCCAAATGGCTGCTAAAAGAAGCTAAAAAAGCACAAGATCTATATCCACTTGCTCAGCATGCTTATATCCCCTATGGATTACAAACAGAGGTCTTCAAAGATTATGATAAAAAAGCTGCTCGCAAAGCCATGAATATTCCTGTTGACAAAACAGTAGTATTGTTTGTAGCAGCCTCTGTTAATGGAAATAGGAAAGGGATTAAGCATCTACTAGATGCTATTCCTCAAATTAAGTTGCCCAACTTAGGGCTCGCGGTCATGGGGGCAAATATCGGAAAATTGAATTTAAACTCAGAGAATACCTATCCTTTAGGTTATTTGTCTGATATAGAACAGATAGCACTAGCATATGCTGCCGCCGATGTCTTTGTTATTCCTTCTATAGAAGATAATTTACCCAACACTGTGATTGAAAGCCTCTGTTGTGGCACTCCTGTGGTTGGTTTTGATATTGGTGGAATCCCCGATATGGTTCTGCCAGGTCAAAATGGAGAAATTTGCCCAACAATTAACAGTACAGCTTTAGCTCAGTCTATCCAGAAAGCACTAGAAAGTACTTATGACAAAACATTGATTCGGCAAAATGCTATCAATAAATACAATATAAAGGTACAAGCAAGAGCTTATCTAAAATTATTCGAGTCGTTATAACTAATGCTATAACGACTCGAATATTGACTTATATAGAGATTATTTCTAAAATGTATATTTGACTAATAACTGTAAGTCATTGTTACGTATATCCCTTGGCAAACGTACCATCTTATCTTGACTTGGATTAGTTGGTACTAGTACTTCACCAGCCTCTAATACATTAGCTGCTTTAGCCTCATAGTCTGCTTCTTCTTTAATAGCTACCTGATGAGTCTGCTTGGCTCCTTCCGTTAGGTTCATTAGACCAACACTGTATTGTAGTCCTACTGACAAATTTTTGTTAATCAAAACTTCTATCCCCAGTAAAGCTCCTAAGTCAAATGTGGCTAAACCAATAGCACTATTATTGGTCCCTTTTAGAGATGGATCTGAAAATTCTTTGTTGAACAACCATGCTCCTTTAACACCTGCCTTCATATTAAATTTAGGATTCGGGTAATATTGATAAACTAAAGGCATTTCTAGGACATCTATCCTATCTAGACTATATGCTTGAGCAGTATTACTATATGGACGGAAATTTTGTTCTTCAGTAGTATTACTGTTGTTAACTCCTTTCAGGTCAATAGCCTTGTACTGCAACCCTGTCTGCAAAGCAGATTTACCACTCATTCTATAGTTAAGTGTTACTCCCCCTGTAGGCATTACAGAAACTTTCTGCGTACTACCAATCACTTTAGTAGATACTCCAGCAAAAACACCTGCTCTTAGTTTTGGAGACTGATTATAATTTTCTTCTGTAATACCAAAGGCATTTAAAGCCCCTTCTGGCAATGTATTTTCAATTGCTCTTTTCTTCTTTGACATCGCTTTGAATGGTGTCATTGAATATTGGTAACGAACAATTGTTTTGGTTTTTTTGACCGGACGCTTAATTGTCATATCTGTCAACCCGATTTCTTCTGGCTGACTCAATGCTGGTGCCGTAGCACTCAAAATATTATTATTTTCATCCGAAACATTTTCTCTAACTGTATTATGAGTAGTATTAGTTGGTGGTGTTACTGTAGCAGTCCTCGGAGTCAAAGTATTTTTTTCTGCTGTCTTATTCTCGTCTAAATTATTATTCTGACTATTGTTTATAGCAGGGATTGCTACTGTTTTTTCAACTACCGGATTGATATTCGTTGTAGTTGTCCCTCCCGCAGTAGTATATGCCGCTTTCCTTGTTGTATTAGATGTCGCTACTACTTCTGTCTCTACCTCTGCCAATACAGTAGTATTATTATTGTTATTCTTAGTAGTATTTGGATTGAGATAGACTCCTACTGTAATTATCCCCGCTAAGACAGCTGCCGCCGCAGTAGGCAAAGCCCACCAGAAAATTCCACCACCGGCTTTAGTTGCAGTGGCTGGGTTAGCCTGAAGCATTTGCTCCATCTGAGACCAGGCAGCAGGCATTTGGTCAAACTCATGATGAGCGAGCTTGTCTCGTAATTGGTTGTCAGTTTTTTTGTAAAAATCGCTCATATTTGGTATTAATATAGGTTCTATTTGTTTCAAAAAAAATAAAGAATACTATAGTATTATTAAAAGCCCCTCATCAACATTTCTTGTGCCTCTACCTCCTTAATCAAACGCTGTAATTCCTTACGAGCATTTGCCAAGTGCCATTTAGAAGTACCCACTGTGATTTCTAGCATTTCTGCTACTTCTTTGTGTTTGTACCCATCAATGACATAAAGACAAAATACACTTCTGCTTGCCGCAGGAAGCTGTTGAATAAGTTTGTAGAGATCTTCTACTTGCAAATTACTAATGCTATCATTCTGTACAGGTCTATCTTTTTCTATTTCAAAATTCATCACTTGTCTGTACCTTGTATGCTTTCGGACATGATCAATCGAACAATTAAATACAATTTTAGCAATCCATCCTGCCAAATTATTGTTGTCTTGATACTTGTCTAAAGATGTAAAGACTTTCATAAAGGCAGCATTGAGTATCTCAATTGCTTCTTCTTTGTCCTTTGTATATCGCATAGCTATGCCAACCATCTTGCCAAAGTATCTTTCGTACAAGACTTTTTGGGCAAGCCTTTTGTTACTACGGCAGCCCTCTACTAATTGTTGGTCGGTATTTTGGGTGGTGTATCGCATGCGATTACGAAGTTCTGATGTATTTAAGATTTTAAATAACTATGAAATATACTTAGTATATTTCATAGTTAAAGTAATATCTAATGAAATAAAAAAACAGTTCTGCTTTTGATAAAATAAAACTATTTACCTGTCTTTTAACGCAAATAGCTTTACTTTTGGTATGAATTGTGGTGCTTTATTTTTCACAAATTCAATTATAAGTCAAAACGGCAGCTTATTCAAAACGGTTGGTACATTAGCCATTTTTTTTAAAAATCTGCTTAATTTTTTATTAAACCAGACCTATGAAGCTCTTAATAATCGCATTTTTCACTTTATTTTTTTGCTCCAATATACTAGCACAAGAGCCTGATGATGAAGGATATGACGATACTACTATCTCTTCTAATCCTCAAGAAGAACCTCAGAAAAAATTAAACTTAGAAAATGTATTCATTGGCTCTACATTTTCACTAGACATTAATAGTAGCTTTCTATTCATTGACATTTCTCCATTTGGAGGATATCACCTTACCCCTAACTTGGGTGTAGGTGCTGGATTTACCTATATTTATGAGACTCCTATACAACCCAATAGTGGTCTGACAGATAATAATATCTTTGGAGCTCGTCTATTTATCAACTGGCGACCATTTCCTGAATCCAGTGTTATGCCTAGTATTACAGGAGTCTATGTTCACTTAGAAGGTGAATACCTCAATCGTTCTATTGGCCCCACTATTCGCGGTTTCTCACAGAGAGAGTGGGTTCCTGCTGTTAATGTCGGCTTGGGTTACAACTATAATTTCAATGAAGGTTTTAGTTTTATCGCCGAATTCCTTGTCAATGCTTTATGGTTTCACCAAACACAAAATAATACAATTACTCCTGTATTTAGATTCCCATTTCAGTATAGAATCGGTGTTTCTTATGCCTTTTAAACAACTTCATTATTTAAAAGGCATTATCACGACTAATCTTATATAGTGAGTAGAAATATTTTTTCCTAATTCCGTTAAGCCTATATTAGTTAAATAAATGTTAGATGAAGTAGGTAATCTATCCTGAACGAACTTTTTTAGGAATTATCCGTTGAGTCTTTATCCTAAGCAATAGAACAAATTTTCTATTGCTTAGGATACTTGAAGAAAGCCCTTTCATTCCTAAAAATGAAAGGGCTTTTTATCAGATTCATTTGAGAACATATCTAAGAGCATGTTTAAAATTATGTTTTTCAATAATATGAGTATCATTTTTTTGCTAATTGAGACTCATTTTTTGATGAATAGCCTTAGCTATTGAGCAAAAAATAGACGAAAAGTAGTAGAAAAGGGAATTTCATATTATGAATTAAGATAAATTTAAACATACTCTAACTATTATCCTAGACCTATTCTCAAACAAACCATTTAAACTAATATCATTATGATGAAACTTATTTATGGCAGCCTTGCTGTGTTATTATTCACACTAACCAGCTGCTCATCTACTACTAAACCAACAGAAAATAAAACCGCTACAAGTAAAGAAGTGACTAGAACGGTTGATCTAGATAACACTAATCTGAAGAAAGCCTATTTTGCATCTGGATGCTTTTGGTGTGTTGAAGCTATTTATGAAAGTGTAAAAGGGGTAAAAGAATCTATATCAGGATATTCTGGGGGACATACTCAAAACCCCACTTATGAAGCTTCGAACACAGGTAATACAGGACATGCTGAAGCTGTAGAAATTATCTATGACCCTTCTGTCGTCAGTTTCAAAACGCTAGTAGATGTCTATTTTGGATCTCAAAACATCACACAGGTAAATGGTCAAGGAAATGATCGTGGTTCTCAATATCGTTCTATTATTTTTTATCAAAATGAAGAACAAAAACAAATCATAACTGATAAGATAGCTAGTATCAATAAGGAGATTGCTCCTAAAAAAGTGGCTGCTGAAGTAATGAAATTTGACAAATTTTGGTTAGGAGAAGACTATCATCAAGATTATGAAAAAAAACATCCTGATCATCCTTATATCAAAGCTGTTTCGATACCAAGACTAAAGAAATTCCAAGCTAAGTTTCCAGATTTGATCAAAGATAACCACTAAAAAAATTATCTCTACGACATAAAAAAAGTAGTCAGTAAAGGAATTATTCCTTTACTGACTACTTTTTTTTATAAATGTATATTCAATTCTATTTCAAATCTGCTTTCAAATCTGGTGCCTCTATTTCGCCAATTACCCCCGAACAAAGTACCTCAACTTCCACTCTCCTATTCATTGCACCACCATTCTTGTACTTTGGCAATGGTTGAGAACCACCATGATGAACTGTTATAATTCTAGAACGATCAATCCCTTTCGATGCCATTGCTCTTTTTACCGTTTCGACGCGTTGCTTAGACAATTCCAAATTTTTAAACGCATTCCCAAAAATATCTGTATGCCCATGCAAAACAATCTTAGCTTTAGGATTGTAACTCATATATTCTATGACTACACCCAAGGTTTTCATTGCTTTTACTCGCCCTGCAAATTCTGCTTTATTGTCATGAAAATAAACATTACGTAAAATAATACGCTCATTGCAATCTAAATCATCTGAATTATTCAAGACTTTAGGCATATAATCAATAGGTTCTAATGCTTGCTGTAGTGGATTATCTCTTTTCGTTGTTTTAGTTTCCTTTAGCTTTTTGTCAAAATGCTTTTGCTCGTCAGTAGAAGTTACATCCTTAATATCTGGATAATTAACATGCTTCTGCTTCCCATAAAATGCCTGAATACTCTGCTCCATCTGATTAGCAGAACCAAGCATACTGTTATCAATTGTTTTGATTTGAATATCATTGGCAGAAAAACGCTCTGTTCCTTGATTATTCACAGCACCACCTTTAAGATGAAAACTACGAATAGTTCGTGGGAACTGCTCTAATTTTAGTTCACAAGTAATAATGTCGCCTTTATTTGCTTTAATTTCCCATTCTTCTGTTCCCTTCAATTCATCTTTTTTATGCTCGTCATTCAAGCGAACATTCATTACGATTGGCTTTCGAGAAACCGCCTTATCGGCATATCTAGGATGTATAGCAGTAGTGAATTGCCACGTATTATGGTTATCAGTCCCATAAAACTGGACTAAATCATTGTCTCGATCTGCAACATAACGGAAACTAATAATCATGTCTTTTTCGGTATAAGCAATCTTAGACAAGATAAAATTAGTCCCTATGCTTCTATACTTAGGTAAGTAGTCTACGTATTTGGGTATAGTTCCCTGAGCATAGCTAACATTCAAGAAGACTAAACTAACTAAAGTGAGTAGTACGATAAAAAGTTGAGATGTTTTCATATGGAATATATGGAATAAAAGTAATTGTAATACAGACAGACATTAATACGAATAAATATCGAATTAATTGTGTCCAGAGATAGTCTATTTAGAGAGGGTTAATCTTTGCATTTTCATATATTAATATTAGAAATACCTAAAACCCAGTGCAATTTAGCAATTTTTAACTGAGGATACAACCCTAGTTATCAAATTATTAGGAAAGTGTTTTAAAATTCTATCTTTTTAACACCTAGTACACATCCAGACAAAAAAAAGTTTCTCTCTAATATAAAATTAGAGAGAAACTATGTACAAAAATTATACTCATTTGGTGTTTTACCAAAAGATTAATTATTTCTTAGCACTTACAATCTTTTCTGCTGCTTGTAATGCTTTGTAAGCATTAACGACACCACCTGTATTACTCAAATCTTTGAACTCTACTTGTTTCTGACCTTGTGAGCCTGGTACGTTGACATATCCATCTACTTTTACTGCAGATTCTATCAATACCTGACGTAATTCTTTAACAGATAGTTCTGGGTAATAAGACCATACCAATGCTGCCACACCTGCTACTACAGGACAAGCCATACTAGTTCCATTAAGTGCTTGATAACCATTGTCTGGTATCGTAGAATAAATATCTACACCAGGAGCAAAAACATCTACATTTCTAGCACCATAGTTAGAGAAAGTCGCTGGAGCTTCTGCCCCATCTTTCCATGATAAAGCTCCTACTTCTATCCAGTTGTAAAAAGGTTTTTTATCGCTTTTGTCTTTCCAATATTTGTTAGGGTAATTGGGAGCCTCATCTGTATTCAAATGGCTGTTACCTGCTGCATGTACTAATAGTACACCTTTTTTCTGTGCATAACAAACCGCTTTATCTACTGATTTTTTATCAAACTTGTATCCCTTACCAAAACTCATGTTAATAATTTTAGCTCCATTATCTACTGAATAACGAATTGCATTGGCAACGTCTTTGTCACGCTCATCACCATCAGGAACCGTACGTACTGACATGATCTGAACAGCATCTGCGACACCATCCATTCCCACACCATTACCACGACTAGCAGCCACAATACCAGCAACGTGTGTACCGTGTAGTGCATCTGGTCCAGTTACATCATTATTACCATAATATTTTTCTTTAGAGTTTAGATAATCATCTTTCACAATCTCTGCTCTAGGCTTAAAATCTGGATTGTAATAATATTCAGCTCTAGTTTTGTAATAATCTAATGCTCCTTGCAATTGTTCTGTGAAAGCTTTTACATCAATAGTATCTGTCTTTTGAGTTCCAGATGCTTCCAATTGAGGATATAACATATTCTGAAACAATCTCGCTGCAACAGTTACTTTCTCGTCTTTAGTTGACTCCTTTACTTTATCAATATTTTGATAAGTAAATGGTTTTTTCTCCAATGCCGTTTCCAAACTACCAAAAGCCCCTAATAAGGTTTCAAAAAAGCTAATTTGCTGGTTATTAGCAGCTGATTCGTCATCAATTACTTTTTTGATTTCTTGGTACTGAGCCTCTTCTTTTTTGTTACGTTTTTTATCTTTTAGATAAACATACAAACGAGTTACCTCTAGTAAATCATGGTTAATGTTTTTACCATCTTTACCTCCAATAAAATTCCAGCCATAAATATCATCTACATATCCATTACCATCATCATCTACTCCATTGCCAGCCACTTCTCCTTTGTTGACCCACATCACATCCTTTAGATCCTCATGCTCTTCATCCACTCCTGAATCAATAATAGAAACAATAATAGGGCTAGGTTTCTTCCCCTTTAGCAATTCTTTGTACGCTTTCTCTGTACTAACTCCACGTACACCATCTGCCTCATAGTCCAAATTGAACCAATTTTCAGGTGCCTTTGCTTCTTCTTGTGCTTGTGCATTCATAGCAGCAGTCGCCAAAAAAGCAGCCAAGACTAAATTCCTTAATTTCATTTTTATTAAATTTGTTTGTAATAATTAGATTAATTCATCAAAGTTAATTAATACCGTTATCTAAGATCAATAAACCCATCTGAAGTCTATGACTTCAAAGTTAGAGCTTATTCTCTGTTTTTTATATTATCATAGACCAACAATTGTTTTTATTCTGCCAAACCCTTGTTTCTTAGGCTTTTCTTAGCCGTTTCAGCTACTTTTTCCCTAATTATCAATCTCAATGCCATTACTAATTCTTTAGTTTTACTTTAACGGACTTTTCGAAAAAAATAATTCTTTTGTTGGACTAACCCCTAACACATTCCTAAGAGCATGACTAGAGTATCAAAGAAAAGAGAGGATTCAGCTATTGCCAAATCCTCTCTTTTTGTATACCTGATAAGAGGTAATTTTTACCATCTGAATAAAGCACTCCCCCAAGTAAATCCACTTCCGAAAGCTGCCAAACAAACTAAATCACCGTCCTTAATTTTCCCCTGCTCCCATGCTTCACATAAAGCAATTGGAATAGATGCCGCTGTTGTATTTCCATATTTCTGGATATTATTGAAAACCTGATCATCTTTCAACTGCAATGTTTTTTGAACAAACTGTGCAATACGCAAATTCGCTTGGTGAGGAATCAACATATCTAAATCTTGAATCGTTAACCCTGCCGTTGTTAATGATTCCATGATCGTTTCTGGGAATCTTCTTACTGCATTTTTGAATACAAAAGGTCCATCCATATTAGGGAAACGATTACCTGTTTCCATCATCTGAGGAGTAATCATCAATGGTGCATATGGATCTTCTTCTACTGTAGGATACATGCTCTGATCTTCGATAAATACACCTGAGTGTGACCCTGGATTCATGAACGCTAGCTTTTCGGCATACTTACCATCAGAATGGATATTAGATGCTAACAACCCTTTTCCTTCTTCTGTAGTTGGCTGCACTACTGCCGCTCCTGCTCCATCACCAAAAATAACGGTTACATTACGACCTCTTGTCGAAAAATCTAAGCCTGGAGAATGTGATTCTGAACCAATCACCAAAATATTTTTGTACGTCCCTGTACGAATATACTGATCTGCAATAGACATACTGTATATAAAACCTGAACATTGGTTACGAACATCTAAAGCTGGAATGTTTTTCATTCCCAATTCACGCTGTACCAAAACACCACCACCTGGGAAAAAATAATCTGCACTTAATGTTGCAAAGATAATGAAATCAATATCTTCTGCTGTAACACCTGCTCTTTCCATTGCCACCTTAGCAGCCTCTGCTCCCATTGTAGCTGGAGTGTCTTTGAATCTAGTTATATAACGACGTTCTTCTATACCGGTTCGTTCTCTGATCCACTCATCACTGGTTTCCATCACCTTCGACAGGTCATCATTGGTTACTACATTCTCTGGGAGGTAATATCCCATACCTGCTATTTTAGTTCTAATTTGCGTCATAATTATTTTTTTAAAAAACTATTATAGGTCTATTCTTACAATCGGTTGTATTAGAGGGCATTACAACTTACTACAGTAATAACTCTTAGCACTCCTTTTGCAAAAATAATATTTTATTTGAAATAACTAAACTATTCCTTTATTCATAGTCTACAACTTGACATTATGACTATAGAAGTCTTGAATGCCTTTGTTTCTACTACACTATTCTAACACCACTGGAAGTATTACTTGGGAAGGATATTTTTCTGAATAATGCACTTTCAATTTCGTTGGTTTTTCATTCAATAAATCAAAATGATCTACATCCGACACAGCTACTGAAATCTGTAATTGATGTCCCTTCTGCAATAAATAAGAAGTAGGCTGTAATCCAAAGCTAATCCTTGCAACTTCCCCTTTCACCAATGGTTGGCGGTCAGCCTTATGATAAGTATGATAAGGAACTACATGTTTATAAGGAGCTTTTGTTTCATCTGTTATTTTCCGATGTATTGCTCTAAACTGACCTTCTGTAATATAGGTCACTTTTCCTGTAGGATCCACATCTTCTAAATAAACAAAGAGGTAAGTATCTGTCGTATCTATACTAATGTAAAAATCTACAACAGGATGTCCTGTTATGTTCTTAGTTTTTTTTGTGCGTGGAGAAGTAAACAACAACATTCTTTTATTAATTCCCTGTCTATCTTTATAGTCAATCTCCCCATTTCGATACAACCCCGTCAAGCTATTCCACCTTGCTTGTCCTGTTGATCCTACAGTATAATCACAATCATACACTGCTTCTCCCTCCTCTGTATTGGCAGTATGAAGGGTATTCTGATCAGAGACATAAAACGTTTCTGTCACAGCACCTGGAACAGGCCAATTTTTTTCTGCTATAAATTGCTCTTTCCCCATTTGATAATAATGCACCGGTGCCTCCACATCTATTCCATTATCAATTCCCTTCACATAGAAATCAAAAAAACGTAACATCTCCTCATAAACCTTGAAATGCACTTTGTTATTCTTTGCAAAAGGACTGATATTTTCATCAGGACCATGATCCCAAGGACCAATCAATAGTTTTTTAGTATTAGAGATATTCATAAACCCCTTGATAGCCGCATGTACATTGGCTCCATCATACCAGCCCGAAATACGATAAATGGGTACTTCTGATTCAGTAATTGCTTGAATCCGATTATGAATAGAAAAATCATCAGAACTTTGACCTGTTTTCGGCTCTATATCATCTCTGTTTTCTACTCGGTATATACCACTAAAAATATCAAAATTTGCCTTGTGTTCTTCTATTGCTTGTTTCAATAATATACCTTTTTTATCTCCATCAACAGGGTTTATTCCTTTAACGACTGTCTCGATCAATCCGCCAAAAATCTTAAAATTATTCAAATCTAATGCTTGCGTTGTCTTTTTCCACACTTCTATAAACGGAGCCTGCCGTACACCTCCTGGAAAATTCATATCATCATATAAATCAAAAATATTGCATCGAGCAATACAAGCTTTCAGAGCAGGATGCTTAGAAGAGAGTGCTAGCTCTGCTGTGGTCCCAGTATATGAAATCCCAGTAGTAGCCAATTTTTTGTCCGACCAATCCTGTCCAATAATCCAATCCATAATGGTAGTCATATCCATTACTTCTTCATCACTAAATTCCATCTTTCGACTACCAAAACTAGCTCCCGAGCCTCTCAAATCAACAATAGCACAGGCATATCCATTGGAAGTGAAAAAATCAATTTCTTTTTTGGGGACATGGGCTAACCTAGGATGCCCTAAAATTTTATAAAAATTCTTTAATTCTACAGACCGAACATATCTAACGAAATAAATAATAGTTGGAAATTTTTCTCCTGCCTTCCTCTTTTTGGGTAAAAATATATCGGTTGCTAGACGAACGCCATCAGGCATTGCAACATACTGAGACTGATGTTGATATCCTTTATAATTCTTTGTTTGATACCCTTTATATACTCCCAATTCGCTAACCTTTTGAGCTTGTAGCATTATGAAAGGAGCTAAAAACAAATAACTCCATAAAAATATCCTAGTATAAAATAATCGCATATAGTATTGGTTGTAAAATTAAGTGCAAGACTATGTCTTTAGCTGGACTTTAGCATTATGAATGGCTATTCATAAGGAGACTAATTTTAGATTTATCAGATTTTTTGCCTTTCCTAAGATAAAAAAAATATCAGTTATTGAATAAACATTCAAAAAAAATACTAGAACTTTTTATTTACCTTTGTGTTTGCACAAAAACTCTCGTCAACATGTCTACTAACACCACCTACTTCATCTATCGTTTTCTTGCTATTACTCTAATACTAAGTTTAGTATCTAGTTGCTTAAGTGATAAAATACAACGTGGTCCAGAGGTGAGTTACCTCCCCGATTCTGTTCAATTATATCAGTATGCTTGGGATAGCCTGATGGTCTGGTCTACTCCACCTCCCAAAGAAGACACTATTCGTATCGTAGGAGTGGGTGATATTATGATGGGAACCAACTACCCTACCAAGCGTACTCTTCCACCTAAAGACGGAGCGACTCTTTTTGAAAAGGTACTTCCCTATCTACAAAACGCAGACTTAACATTTGGCAACTTGGAAGGAGTCATTGGTAAAGGTGGAACGCCTAAAAAATGTAACAATCCTGATATTTGTTATACTTTTCGTATGCCTGCTCGCTATACCAAACACCTTACTAACGCGGGTTTTGATTTCGTTAGCATCGCTAATAACCACGCCAATGATTTTGGAACATTGGGACGTAAATCAAGTGCTGCTACCCTAGACACCTCTGGTCTACACTATGCTGGTTCGAAAGAAAAACCCTACACAACCTTTATGAAAGATAGCATAACCTATGGCTTCTTAGCAACTGCTCCTAATAGTGGCTGCTACAATATGAAAAAATACAAAGCTGCCGCTGCTATTGTTGCTCACCTAGATTCTATTTGTGATATTGTGATTGTTTCGTTCCATGCAGGGGCGGAAGGTCCTGAACACCGACATACACCACGAACAGATGAAAAGTTCTATGGTGCCAATAGAGGAAATACCTATAAATTTTCTCATGGTTGTATTGATGCAGGGGCAGATATTATATTTGGACATGGTCCACACGTAACACGTGCAGTCGAGCTATATAAAGATCGTTTTATTGCCTATAGTATGGGTAACTTCTGTACCTACGAAAAGTTTGAACTCATCGGTCCTAAAGGAGTCGGACCTATCATAGAAGTTCAGGTAAATAAAGAAGGGGTCTTTCTTGGTGGTATGATAACTCCTACCAAACAAATAGGCGAAGGAATACCAGTATATGACACGACTAAATATGCTCTAAAAGAAGTGATTAATTTATCTAAAGAAGATTTTCCAACATCGCCATTAATCATACAAGAAGATGGACAAGTCATGCGAAAAATTCCTTTACCTCCCAAAAAGAAGAAACGATAAAACCGCTAGCCAAATTCCGCTTCACCAAAATCGATTCCAGAGTTTTTGAGTCGTTTAGCAATGTCTGAAAGCTCACTCTTAAAACGGCTATCGTTCTCTAACATATTTTCGATCGTCTTGCAGGCATGAATCACTGTACTGTGATCTCTCCCTCCAAAAGCACCTCCAATGTGTTTCAATGATTTATTGCTCAATTGCTTTGCCAAATACATAGATACTTGTCTGGCACGTACAATGAATTTTTTACGGGTCTTTTCTTTGAGCTTTTCCATTGGAATGTCATAATGCTCTGCTACCGTTTTTTGAATATACTCTACCGTTATTTCGTTAGAAATATTATCAATAAATTTGCTGATGACTTCTTTCGCCAAATCAATATCAATATTGCGTTGGTTAAGAGCCGACTGAGCAATGATAGAAATCATAATTCCTTCCATTTCCCGCACATTCGTACGCACATTGTAAGAGATGAACTCTAATACATCCGGTGGTAAGTCTACTCCATCAGAAGTCATTTTCTGCTGAATGATCGCCATTCTAGTTTCCAAAGAAGGAATTTGCAAATCTGCCGATAGTCCCCACTTAAATCTAGAAATCAGACGATCTTCTATTCCTTTCATTTCTTTAGGAGGGCGGTCAGAAGTTAGGATCAACTGTTTTCCACCTTGGTGCAAATGATTGAATATAGAAAAGAAAATATCTTGTGTTTTGATCTTATTCTCTAAGAACTGTATATCATCTACAATCAATACATCTACCAATTGGTAAAATTTGGCAAAATCACTGATCGCATTATTACGTAAAGCATCAATGAATTGATTAGTAAATTTTTCGGAAGAAACATACAGGACCGTTTTGTCTGCAAAAGTGCTCTTAACTTGATTTCCAATAGCCTGAGCCAAATGAGTTTTCCCTAATCCTACATCACCAAAAATCATCAATGGGTTGAAAGCTGTTTCGCCAGGACGCTTAGCAACCGCAACACCCGCAGCTCTAGCCAAACGATTACAATCCCCTTCAATCAGATTATCAAAAATATAGGTTGGATTAAGTTGAGAATCAATTTTCAACTTCTGGATCCCTGGAATAATAAATGGGTTTTTGATTTTATCGGGATCTCTCTTTGCCTTATTGAAACTAGGAGTTACTTTTTCTTTTGCAACCGCGGTAGCTGCCTGACGACGAGGAACCAAATACTCTAATCGAGCATCTTCTCCTATCTCCGTCCGAATGGACTGTTTCAAAATATCTACATAATGCCCTTCCAAAAATTCATAGAAAAATTTATTGGGGACCTGTATTGTCAGGACACTTCCCTCCAAACGTAAGGGTACGATAGGCTCAAACCAAGTTTTAAAACTCTGTGCCTTTACGTATTGCTTTATTATTTCTAAACAGTTGTTCCAAACCTGATTATGGTCCGCCATAGTCCTTCTTCTTCTTAAAAACCCCTTTTAATATTAATAGATATACCAATATTAAAAAATACAAATTAAACACCTCAATGGTAAGAGCAACTTACCTTTATTGGGTTTGCTAAGGTCGGTAAAAAAAACGGAAATAGGTAATAGATTTCTCTTTTAAAAAGTCCTATTTTTCTTTCATCTTTCAAATTAAATTTTAAGTAACCCGTCTATTATTGCTTACAACGAACAGGAAACTTAATATTCACCTGAGGGGTAACAACTTTCACCTCTTTTGAGGTATAAATTAGATCAATCAATTCATTAATTTTATCCTTCAACGCCTCTAGTTTTAGATCTATAAAAGAAAATAAATTAGTTTTGGATTGAATGTAAACACTATCTTTGCGAACAAAGCCTCCTGAGTAGTATCCGCCATACCCTCTGATAGCACCATTAAAAATTAAGTCCTCATCAAACAAATAAAAGGTTAAAATTTCTTTTGAGGATTTATTGGCTTCAAATAGTATGTCCATTCCTCTCATTTGATTTTTAAGTAGTTAAGTGAAAAGAATACGGTATATAGATCCAAATTGTTGAATAC
>CAYOJF010000090.1:0-21016 GCA_964404215.1 uncultured Aureispira sp.
TAGAGTAAATTAATACTAAACAAATAATTGATTTACACTAGTACAGGCACTCTAATCGAATTATCTAAAGCCCCATTTGCAAAAGGTGGAGAAGGGCAACTTTACCATGTTCTTAGCCCTACCAACTGGCAAAACCGTGTCGCAAAAATATATCACCCTAACAAAAGAACTGCTGTCCGAAAAGATAAATTAACCTATATCGTACAGCATCCACTACACCTAGACACTCAAAACCAGACTAGTTTAGTAGCATGGCCATTAGAACTCATTTACGAAAACAAACAATTCATTGGGTTTCTGATGCCTATAGCAAAAGGAGAATTACTAGAGGTACTGGCCGCTCCAAAACTTCCAAAAAAACTTTCAAAAGATAATAAATGGCAACGTTTTGATCTAAAACAAAGTACAGCATTAGAATTAAGAAAAAAGGTATGTTTCAATATTGCAGTTGCTCTACAGAAAGTACATGCAACAGGTAAATATATCTTGGTAGATTTGAAACCAGAAAATGTACTCATTCAGTCTAATGGACTTGTATCTTTGGTTGATATGGATTCAATACAAATTGTAGAAGATGGCAAACACCTCTTTTCAGCAGCAGTAGCCACTCCTGAATTTGCCCCTCCTGAATTTCATAAAGTAACCAACTCACTAAAAATTTCTAGCTGGGACGAATTCAGTTTAGCCGTTATCTTTTATAAAATTTTACTGGGTATACATCCTTTTGCCGCTACTGCTACTGGAAAATTTGAACAAGCAGTTACCTTAGGAGATAAAATAGCCCTAGGACTCTATGTTCATCATCCTGATTTACAAAAAAACTTCCAGTCGATTCCCCCCCCACACTCAGGATTTCACCAATTACCCATCCCATTACAGCACCTATTCAATAGTTGTTTTGTGGAAGGGCTAGAAGACACAACACTACGCCCTAGTGCGGAAGATTGGTGTTTAGCCTTAGGAGGAGAGCAAATCAATCGTCCTTATTTTGAATTGCCCATAGAACAATTTTATCATCCAACGCCCCAACTACCGACTAGCCCTTACAATCAATCTTTTGAAAACCATTGGCTCTCCATTTCCTCCACTGACCTCATACAACAAGTACAAAAACGCTACGAAAAACGTCAAAAAACGGCATTTTCAATCGTATTTTTTATTGCATTTGCCTGCTGTGTGGTTCCTCTTTTTTTTAGTTTTAGCCTATTTCTACTAACGATTGCCATTTTCTTTTTTCCTCTAAAAAAACTATACAATAGAGACCATCAACTCGAATACCACAGTGAAGACTGGTGGGATTTTCATGATATATTGCAGCAAGAAAAAGAAAGAGAATTTAACCATCAACAACGAGCTTGGCAACTAAAAAACACCCTTGAACAACAAGCAATAGATATACAACAGCAACAATGGCAAAAAATATGGCTAGATGCTGAAAAGGAATGTCTATCCCTCAATAAAGAAAAACTTGCCGAACTCAGTACTCTAAAACGAGCTCTACAGATAGATACCACTTGGAAGAAGTATGTAGGAAAGAATCTTTTTGAAAAATTAGCTTATTTGGAACAACAACAACTTCCTATTCTGAAAGCTAATGCTCTAAAAGAAAAGCGTCGCTCCATCCAACAAATAGAAAAATTGCAACAGGATGATTGGGAAAAACTAGAACGAAACTATCACCAAGAACTCAAAATAATTGAACAGCAGTATAGCGAGAATAACGCTCAAAAAATTGCTCAAAAAAAAGAAGCAGAACGATTATTTGTACAACAACGTCAAGTAATTATTGAGACTATTGCCACTCAAAAAGAACTCATTGAACAGCAGTACAAAACCTCAAAAAAGGAAATCCAAGAAACCCTTCAACAGGATAAAAATACGCTAAAGCAACTGTCGACAAAAACTAAAGAACAACAAAAATGGATTGAACTTCATTATCAATCTCAATTCAGGAGTTTACTTGCTCGACTTGAAGTCCTTTATTATCAAAACTACCCTGAAGAGAAATAATAAAAAAACCTCTCCATCTAAGTTAGATGAAGAGGTTTTTGTTGAAGTTGTTTAAAAAGAATTTAGCGTTGCAAAACTACCTTTTTAGTCAACGTCTGCCCACTTTCCAAAACGAGCTCTACTAAGTAGATACCGTTAGGCTGGTTCTGAAGGCTAATTTGTACTTGATTGTCTTGACTATCTATCTGAACACGATTCGAAATCGATTGTCCCAAGTAATTTTTCAGTTCGATATGTCCTGTAATATCTAATTTATTTTCTAGTTCGACCGTAATGCTACTTGTAGTAGGATTTGGATAAATCGAGATACTATTGTTAGAGTAAAACTCCTCTGTATTGGTAATGGTACCACGAAGACAAACATCAAAATCATGGCTAGTCGTGTTGTCTAGGCTGTAAGCTCTGACATAATACATCTCGCCGACCAAAAGATTGGTTAATGGTAATGTAGTCGCTGAATCGCACGTGATAGAAACAAGCGAATCACAACTCCCTTCAAATACTTCATATCCTAGATTGGCAGTTCCTCCATTGTTATCAACAATATTTGAAAACTCTAAATCTAAGCTACTAGAAGTCGCTGTGAAAGAAAACCATACATCGTGCAAGCTTGTGGTATTGCAGCTAGTTGCAAATGGCAATGAAATACTTGCATTGGTAGTACTTGCTGAAAAATTATTGACACAAGTGGCACTGACTAACAAATTTTGTGCATTCAAAATAGCATCGTTAGTAGGGCGAGTTTTGACTGGAGTAGTCGACAAACCTGCTCGTGGTCCATTAAGTACCCCTTTCATCAAGTTTTTTTGTCCTACTGTAAATGTATTCATACAAGATTCCGCTGAATAATCCATGTAATTTTCGATCATATCAGGCATATCACCAACTAGAGTACTATCACAAGAGTTTTTGGTGGTATCACAGTCAAACTCAGAGCGATCCAGACAATTAGGCGTATCACCGACTCCATCGTCCACACTACAACTAGGCTGAGGGAACGGACTACCTGGACTTTGTGCACCATCTCCCCAGATATGACGTAACCCTAAATAGTGTCCTACTTCATGTGTAGCAGTACGTCCTTGTGTCTGAATAGTAGTTGGTGGAGCACCAAAACCACCACCAAAAGTTACAGAATTGGAACGTCCTACTATTTCGTAATGCAACACAACCCCTTCCTTGTCAGGAGAAGAAGCAGAAGTTCCAGCAGGCCAGTTTGGTAAACTATCGGGAGGATAAGCATATCCTAACAAACCACCTGCTCCCAAATTAGTAATCCAGATATTAAGGTATTGATTAGGATCTAAACCTGGACAAACACTCTTAACACTATCAATAGAATTAGGGTCTGGAAAAAGCCCTCCAAATGGTCCTAATGTACCAAAATCAATATTGGACTGTGTCCAAATAATAGAATCTAGTCGAAAATCAATTTCTGTATCTGCCGCAATAGAATTAAAAATAGGGCGTAAGTTGCTAGTATCTAGGTTTTGGCGACGAAAATCTTCATTTAAGACTTCTATCTGCTCTATGATTTCACATTCTGATAACCGTTGGTCTGGTGTCTTCCAAACCACATGTACCGCAACAGGTATTGTATTAACTGTTCGCTGATATTGTTGTTGCATTCCCAATTTGCTAGCAGCATCAAATACATTATCTATCTGCTGTTTGTATCCAGGAAACTGCTGGTTACGTTGTTGTACCGCGTGATCATATCCACAACGGTGGAGGCGTTGTTGGGCAAATAACGTAACGAAACTACCCAGTACAAATGCCAACAATAAAAATAATCTTGTCATTTTAAATAATAAATAGATGAGAAAATAAACACAGTGCAAACCATGTCTAGAGCATATTTAAATTGATTTTAATTCATAAGAAGTTAATAATATGGGAGTTCTTTTTCTACTACTGACGCTCTATTTTTTCATCAGGCATGTCTATCCTAAAGGATATATTCATTCCCCACTCAAAAATAAGGCTCAACCAGTATAAAATAGTACACACATTATCAAAAAACATAATTCTAAATATCCTCCAAGTAGCAAATGTACTAAATAATTTTTTGAAATAACACCATCGCATACCACACAAAAAAGCAGCTACTAAAAAAGATAGTAGCTGCTGACAGAAATGCCCAATAGTGTGTTTAGGTAGTGTTAGTGTAACGGCATTTCCCCTAATTGTATCACAAAGATAATCCATTAAACCAGCATCAAGCAATGATTATAATCATTATATAAAATGATTATAAAATGTATATAACGAAACCATAAGATCGTCCATTCCACTATAAAATGATTTCTATCATTTTTGGAGGCTACAAAAATGATTTGCACCCAATGTAGACAATTAAGGAGGAAATAGTTTTTGGAGCAGGATAGAATAATGTAAGTTTGAGTTATCGAAGTTCAACTATCGTTTTAATACCTGCTGACCGCAATATTTAGTAGTGTGTATTGTGTAACGGGATTAGTAGATACACCCCTAATTGTATGTCTTATTAGACATTTTAAAAATGTATTGTATCTATGAACAACATTGTTGCCCTTAGTTTTATTAGAGTACTATCTCACTAGGTAGTGCTCTTTTTTTTGAGTTCCATTAGGAATTCCATAAAATTACTTCTGTTTTTGATAGAGACCTTTTATCTTTGCTACCGTTCTCATATTGGGATTCTCTAGAATATTATTGGTATTATTTGTTAGGTGAAGGGATTCCTTTTACCCACATAGAATATGTTTAAATATTACCTTCAAGTTATAAATACTTGATTTTAACACATATCTCTTATACGCTGAATATCATTTTGTCCAACTTCCATGACTAAAAAAGTCCTTTTCATTTGTTTGCATCGCCCTATGCGTTCTCCTTCGCAACGATTTCGCTTCGAGCAATATGTTACGTATCTAGAGGAACAAGGTTTTGCATGTCAACATAGTTACCTATTGGGCAAAAAACAAGATAAAATTTTCTATCAGAAGGGTAACTACTTGGGTAAAATAGGGGTATTAATTCGCTCTATTTTAATCCTCTTCAGAGAGGCTTTTTTTAGAAAGTATGATATTGTATATGTTCAGCGAGAGGCTTTTATGTTAGGCACTACTTTTTTTGAGCGACAGTTTGCACGAAAAAGTAAACTAATATTTGATTTTGATGATGCCATTTGGATTCCTGTTATTTCTACCAATAATCAATCTCTTTCTTTTTTGAAAAATTCTTCTAAAACTAAAGAGCTAATTTCTTTAGCTGATATGGTCTTTGCGGGTAATGCTTATTTGGCGGATTATGCCAAAAAGTATAACGAAGTTGTCAAAATAGTTCCAACTACTCTAGACACTACCAATCATTGTCCATCGCCCCTAAAAAAGCAAACGAATCGTATTTGTATTGGTTGGAGTGGTAGCTTTTCTACTATCCCTCATTTTGAGTTTGCGTTGCCTATACTCGAAAAATTAAAGGATAAATATGGTGACCGTATTTATTTCAAAGTCATAGGAGATGCTAATTATACCTATCCCCGATTGGATATACAAGGAATTGCATGGTCATTAGATACTGAAATTGAAGCCTTACGAGAATTTGACATTGGTATTATGCCATTGCCTGATGATCAATGGACAAAAGGTAAATGTGGCTTTAAAGGACTCTCTTTTATGTCTTTAGGATTACCTGTGATACTGTCAGATGTCGGTGTCAATGGAGATATAATAGAAGATGGCACCAACGGCTTTTTGGCAAATACTACCGAAGAGTGGATAGAAAAGTTATCTTTGTTAGTAGAAAATGAGCAGTTACGACAAGATTTAGGAGCCGCAGGCCGAAAAACCATATTAGAGCGATATTCTGTTCTTGCTAATCGAGATCAATATGTCAGATATTTTAATGAAGTGCTAAAAGGTTAGAAAGAAGAGAACCTATAATATAAGAGCAGCTTAATAAAAATATGCTACGAAGTATAGAAGTAGATGGACAGTATCAATAAAAATAATGTTACTTTTGTCTAACTACTAAGAGCATATATTTTTGCTTTGAAATAGAATTTAATACCTAGTCAGATGGATTATATATTTATACTATTAATACTACTAGCTGCTGTTTTGCTAGTTATTGTTGCAGCAGGTTTTTTCATGCCAGACTCATGGACAGTAGAGAAAGCCGAGCTTGTTAATGCTCCAGCAAAAGACATTTTCCCACTGCTAACCACACTCAAAGAATGGGAATCTTGGACTGTTTGGTTTGGAGAGGAAGGTGATATAGATTTCAAGTATACAGGTGAAATTGATGGAGTGGGTTCTGTCCAGAAATGGGAGAGCAAACGCATCAATGGAACACTTGTCATACAAAACGTGATAGAAAACGAACAAGTGGACTATATCTTCCATGTTGATGAGGGAAAACTAATCCTCTCTGCCACTATTGTGCTTGCCGTGGCAGATGCCAATTACACACAAGTAGCTTGGCGATATGAACTAAAAAAATTAGAAGACCATAATCCTGTTAGACGCTTCCAAGCAATGTTCATCAAAAATTATATTGATAAAGCAATGGAAGAAAGTTTATTATCTTTGCAATCCATATTTGAGGAAAAAACTAACTAAGTATCTTATTATCGTGCTAAACATCACTAGTAAGACATGACCTATTCAACTCACACTACCCTTACTAGGTATTTAATCACATTAGACTTGGTGTCTGAAGTATGATCCAGAGCGAAAGAAGTTTCTCCAAAACCTACTAATAAATTCGAAAAAAGTCCTTATATGAACACTAATAATTATGTCTTTATTATGGCAGGCGGTGTCGGTAGCCGTTTTTGGCCTAGCAGTCGTCAAAAATTTCCAAAACAATTTTTAGACATTTTAGGTATTGGAAAATCATTGTTGCAATTGACGTTTGAACGTTTTCTAGCGGTGTGTCCTGCTGAAAATATTTACATTGTTACCAACTTAGAATACAAAGATCTAGTACAACAACAGTTGCCTGTATTAACTACACAACAAATACTAACAGAGCCATCTCGTAACAATACAGCTCCTTGTATCACATATGCAGCGTTGAAACTTAGAAAGCTGAATCCAGATGCAAACTTTGTAGTCGCTCCGTCAGATCATATGATTCTCAAAGAAGCTGCCTTTGTGGATAAAATTAATCAAGGGTTGGAATTTGTGCGTACTAATGACGCTTTACTAACCTTAGGGATACAGCCTACTTATGCCAATACAGGATATGGCTACATTCATTTTGATAAAGATTCAGGTGATGAAATATACAAGGTTTATCAATTTGCAGAAAAACCTAATTTGGCTACTGCTCAAAAATTCTTTGATAGTGGCGATTATCTTTGGAATGCAGGAATCTTTGTCTGGAATGTCAATACGCTATTAGCCGCACTAAAAGAACACGCAACAGATGTATATGATATTCTGAAAGCAGGGGAAGAATACTGGGGCACAGATCAAGAACAGACGTTCTTAAATGAGCACTACCCTACTACACCTGATATTTCTATTGATTATGCTATCATGGAAAAAGCAAAAAATATCTACACCCTACCTGCTGATATTGGCTGGTCCGATTTGGGTACCTGGGGAGCACTACATCAACAATATGAAAAAGGAGAAGATCTAAATGCAGTCAGCAGCCCTACTCCTCAATTGGTACAGACACTAAATACTACTAACTGCATGATTCGTACTCCTGCAAGTAAGTTGGTGGTCATTAAAGATATGGAGGACTATATTATTGTAGATGAAGAAAATGTTCTTTTGATTTATCCTAAAGGAAAAGAGCAAGAGATTAAGCAAGTATCTAAAGGATTAGCCGCTAAATTTGGTAAAGATTTTTCCTAAGAAAAACTTGTATTATACCTAATATAAAAAGGATAGAAAGTAAAATAACTTTCTATCCTTTTTATATATCTCGAAAAAGAAACCGTAGAATCAAAAGTAGATTTTTTTCACTACAGAAACATTGGTGTGATTACTTAATGATTATTAATCTATTTCATGTTTACCAATCAGGTATAGGTCCTTCTTCAAACACATATGCCCATATTGCAAGGAGAACACGATCCACTTCTTCTTGAGTATCAATCAAGCTATTTGTTAGCCCTTCCCAATCTAAAGGTCCAATTGTTTTTTGTTCTATTGCTCTCTTAAACCCCTCCAATATCAAAATATTCCTTGTTGTATTAGGGTAATCTAGCAACGTCCTCTTAAATAAATGAGGATTATAATCATTGGAATGAAAAAACGTTTCAATTGCTTCTAAAAACAGTTCGTCTGATTTTGTCATCTTTTTTAAGTACAAATTGAATAGAAACGAAATAAAAAATACTTACTAGTATTTTTACATCATTTTAGTTTTTAAAATATTTCTTACCTACTTTAACCAACTTCATTACTAATACGCCATTCCTGTATAGCGAGTAAACTAACAATGATAATTTCGGGAATAAAATAGAGCCACCCTAGTAACGTTAGTTGAGCAGCATTGATAATAAGTAAAAGAATAGACCCCAAAGAGTATAACAGATTAACACAAGCTATTACTCTCAAGAAGTTACGCCATTTTTCACCTCCGAAAAAATAAGTACTCATCGAGTATATAGCAAAACAACCAGCACAATATACCAATATCCGTAATTCTAGAGCAGGCATACCAAAATGAGGTTGAAATTTCGAGATGATCCCTAATGAAATAGCGGAGATAATTGCCCCTATGCCATCAATTAGAAGTGCCTTTTTAGAATTAGGAATTAACATCCGTCTTTTTTAAAATAGTTTAGGTTGATCCTCTTCTGATTCTGCATCATCTGTATTTTTCTTCTTTTTTTGATTATCCAAGTCTGCTTCTGTCAATTCCTTTTCTACATGAATTGATTTAACACTACTTAGTTTGCTATCACTAAGTTTGTTTCCTATAGATTTCCAACCTTTGACATCTATAAAATCAGCGACCTCCAACTGTCCTTCTATACTCTTAGAGCGACCTGCTTTTATCTTATATTCTACTACTGGTTTGTCAAACAAAGAAGCAAAGAGCAATTTGGTATTTTCTCCTTCGTCAGGTAAGAAGCTATAGATCTGATCTAGCTTAGAAGTTTCTACCACGAAACGTTTAACATAAGTAGCACTACGATCACTATCCCAATAAATAGCAGAAATAACCATGTTCTCTTCCCACTTCTTAATTTCAAGTAGTTTTTTGGTATCAAAACGATGTATTAATTCATAGTCTGTTAGCTCGTAAGACCCATCTTGATACAAAGCAATAATACGATCATTTTCTTCAAAAGCTCCTAACAATCGACCATATCCACCAGAATTGATTCTTCCAGTAGTATCATCAAACCAAACTCGAATAGCTGCTAAAGTTGATGTACCTTGTTCGGTTACTTTAATTTTTCGAATGGGATATTTTGTAATAATATTACCTCTGGAAGTTCTTCCTTTAATTGCCAGGTCAGCAAAATCAAAATCAAAATCTTTCTTTTTGGCACTACAACTCTGAGTCAATTGTACACTAATTACTTCTGCTTCCCCATTGGGATTAGCTGAAAAATGCAGTAATTTTGATTTTTCGATTTTCGTTGCCACTGGGTATTTTCTTTCCCTAGTTATAGAACTAACATGGAATCGTTTGGCATAATTAACACCTTTTTCGAGATCGGCATAGACCATATTATAAGTCGTTCGTTCATCTTTTTTCTTCCATACTGCTATATGAATAGGATTTTTGCCTACAAATACTTTTTCGGCAATTTTAACGACCTGATAAGAGCCATCTTTATGAAAAACAATCACATTATCAATATCTGAACATTCTTGAATGAATTCATCCTTTTTGAGCCCATAACCGACAAAACCATCTTTTCTATTGACATACAATTTAGCATTATTCACGACAACTGCCGCTGCATTGATGGTACCAAATGTTGCTATTTCTGTTTTTCGTTCTTTACCTTTTCCATACTTCTTAAGTAGATTTTTAAAATAGGCAACACAGAATTCAATCAGATTCGCCAAATGATTTTTGACCTCTTCTAGTTCTTCTTCGAGTGTTCTTAATAATTCATCTGCCTTGAATTTATTGAACTTAGAAATACGTTTAATTTTGATCTCTGTCAAACGCACAATATCTTCCTCTGTCACTGCTCGATGTAGATGTTTGATATGTGGTTTTAGACCTTCATCTATAGCCTCAATAACTTCTTCCCAAGACTCACACTCTTCTATATCAGAATAAATTTTATTCTCAATAAATATTTTTTCTAAACTCGCAAAGTGCCATTTCTCCTCTAGTTCCTTTTTCTTAATTTCTAATTCCCATTTCAGTAAATCTTTAGTCTGAAACGTACATGTTTCGAGTAGATCATCTACTGTAGTAAAAACAGGCGTATCATCTAAAATCGTACAATTGTTGGGCGAAATAGAAACTTCGCAGTCTGTGAAAGCATACAAAGCATCAATAGTCACCTCAGGGGATGCTCCAGAAGGTATCTCAATCAACACTTCTACCTCCGCAGCTGTGTTATCAACTACTTTTTTAATTTTTATTTTACTCTTATTGTTGGCTTTGATAATACTATCAATAAGGCTAGTAGTAGTAGTACCGTAAGGTATTTCAACTACTTTCAAGTGTTTTTTATCGACAATCTCTATCTTCGCTCTTACTCTTACTTTGCCACCCCTTTTACCACTATTATAATTAGAAAAATCTGCCTGACCACCAGTAGGAAAATCAGGTAGTATATTTGTTTTTTTACCCTTCAATATATCAATAGAAGCTTTGATTAACTCCACAAAATTATGTGGAAGTATTTTAGTTGAAAGCCCAACAGCAATTCCCTCAACTCCTTGTGCTAACAATAGTGGAAATTTGACAGGAAGATGCAGAGGCTCTTTCTTCCGACCGTCATAAGAGAATTGAAAATGAGTTGTTTTAGGATTGAAGGCAATTTCTAGAGCAAATTTAGAAAGCCTAGCTTCAATATAACGTGGTGCTGCTGAACGATCCCCAGTACGAACATCTCCCCAGTTTCCTTGACAATCAATCAACAAATTCTTTTGTCCTAATACAACTAATGCATCTCCAATAGCAGCATCGCCATGAGGGTGGTATTGCATCGTTTGTCCAATGACATTTGCTACTTTATGAAAACGCCCATCATCCATGGTAAACATAGAATGCAAAATACGTCGTTGTACTGGTTTTAGACCATCTAAAGCAGCAGGAATTGCTCGCTCTAAGATAACATAAGAAGCATAATCTAGAAAGTAGTCCTTATACATTTCTTTAATAATGTCTTGTTGACTATTACCGTCTAGTTCGTTGATTTCCAAATTATTATTATTATCTTCCATTAATATATATTGTAGGTTGGGTAAGTTCTTTTATTGTACCAACATTCTGTAAATCGTTTTCAAAAAAATGTTTATTATTGTACTCCACAAACTGAAGTTATTTAAAGTTTCTATGGATGTTTACAAAAAAGATAATTTTGATCTACAAACAAAAACACTAAATAACTTCACTATTTAGAAACGAAAAGTTGTACTTCTGCCTCAAATTTACAACTTTTTAGATGAAACAAAAAATGGTTCTTTATTTTTATTATAACTTTTTTGATTAAACTACAGATGAATAATTTCCACAAAAAACAAATTTATTTTTTATTCGGTATTTGTTTAACTTTTTTGATGTCATGTAGTATAACTAAAAAGCAATCTAGTTTAGTCACTGGTAAGGAAATATATGCCGAACAAACGTATCAAAAGATCGTAAAAAACGAAGAACGTCTTCAAGCCATGTTGGCAGGATACTTTGTTATTTATGAGAGTTCTGAAGAAGGAGACAAACCTTGGATTGTAAATGAAGGGAAAGATAGTGTTGTTGTCTACTGTGTTCCTGTCGGTAATCTTGCTAAAGATGGCTGTTGGATGTATAGTAGCCAACTATTAACCAGTTTACCAAATGAACCTATCTATCGTATGTTTTTTCGATTAGAACCTATTGACAGAGATACTATTCAAGGGATTTATTATGAAGTACCAGACGATTTTGACACTCCTATTGATCAGATTATAAAGAGTCCAACAGATGCTTTTAAAAATATTAACTTTAGTACCTTAGAAAAGTCAAAAAAAGGAGAACAAGTTACTTACTTTCGAAAAACCCCACTCCTGTTTTTAGGAGATGCACCAATGGAAAAAGGAGAAGCAAAAGAAGGATATGGTATGTATTATCATGACCACTATGAAGTAAGTCCTCAAGGAATGACATTCAATCACTATTATTATGACCAATCAAAAACAGATTATAAGGTTAGTATAACCAATAAACTTATCAAAATGGCTTCTATAAAAAAATAACATTGAAAATGAATACTTGCTATCAACTACTACTATTACTAACTATTCTATCTGTAATGGCATGTACCGACGCTAAACGTGCTGCGAATACCCCTGTCAATAAAGATAACGATTTTTATAGTTCTATCGTCAAAAGCGAAGCACGACTACATGCTATGTCGGCAGGCAAATATGTCATGTATGAAAACACTACTGGCAAATACAGACCTTGGTTGGTTAATGAAGGAAAAGATAGTGTCGTTATTTATAATATACCTGCGGGGGAACCGACGAAAGACGGTCTTTGGATGTATAGCTGTCAAGTTTTAACCAGTTTACCCAATGCCCCTATCTATAAAGCATTTTTCAAATTAGAGGCGATTGATAGAGATACAATCAAAAGTGTTTATTATGAAGCACCAGACGATTTTGATATATCTCTGGACAAAATACTCCTACACCCTAAAAATGCCTTTCAGGAAATTAATTTTGACCAACTAAAACTCTCTAAAGATGGAGAACAAGTAACTTATCTAAAAAAAGGCACTTTACTATTTGAGGGAGAATCTCCTGAAATGACGGGTAAGACCACTAAAGAATATGGTCACTATATGAAAGATTATTATACCATCAGTCCCAATGCTATCTTATACAATCGTTATTTATATAATAAAGACAAAACCAAGTTCGAAAAAGGAGATCACAAGCTGGTTAAAATTCAAGAAATCAACGAGAAAGGACTCTTAAAAAATAGAGGTTAATAGAGCATCGCTATCACTATGCTTTTCGATAAGGCATCTATATACCCGAATCTATCGTCCAATATTTCGTCTTACTAGTATAAGACTCTAAAACAAAATCGTCTGAAGAGTAGCTCAAGGTAAATTCATTTTCCTCCATCGAATAACTATAGTCAAACGGCTGCATCCCCCACACCCCAATATATGTAGAAAGGTAATCACAATAAACAGGTATCAACTCTATCAAATTGGTAGGATAAGTACCCATTTGAGTATTGTATACTTCGAGCGTTTTAATCAATTTTTCACTGGCATACGTGTTATAGGTAGATTTCAAATTACCGCCTACCGGTATACCTACCAATAAAATACTAAGAGCAACAAATGTTTGTAAAATAAGCTTCCAACGATGATGATTAATAAAAAACGCCCCTATTACTAACAAGAAGAACCAACTAATTACTAATATTCCCCCAATAAAAAAAGTAAAGAATGGATTTCCTATACCTAATCCCATTCCTACCATAAGCCCCATTAAGCCCCCTGCTATTTGCTTAGTTCTTTGCTTCATTTACCGTTAAATTTTGTCGCATTTCCTCTGCCGTCTGAGTACTCCCATTATGACTCCAGCCAGGCGGATAAAAAAGATATTTCAAACAGCTTTTCCAATCAGGAGCTTTCTTGAGGTCTTTCCAAATATTAATAAAATCATGACTTGCTATCTTAAATGGATTATAGGTATTGATATTTGTCGTAATACCATATACAACAGGCTCCCTAGGATCTTCTTTTTCAAAAGTACCAAAAATTCGATCCCAAATGATCAGGATTCCACCATGGTTTTTATCCAAATAACGAATATTTTTAGCATGATGTACGCGGTGGTGAGAAGGTGTATTGAATATAAATTCTACCCAATTAGGCAGCTTCTTAATATGTTTGGTATGAATCCAAAATTGATAGATTAGGCTAAAAGCCATTTGTGTCAAAATCATAATCGGATGAAAACCCAATAGAGGTAAAATTAAGTATAAGAAATATTTATAAAATAGTTCTGTCCAACTTTGACGCAAGGCAGTACTAAGATTGTAATGAGTAGATGAATGATGGTTGACATGAGCAGCCCACAAAAGCCGAACTTGATGCGATAACCTGTGATGCCAATAAAAAATAAAATCATCCAAAAAGAATAATATCCCCCATCCCAAGACTGAAAATTCTAAATAAGACTGAAAATACCCCACCTTAAGGTAGAGTACACTGAATGTTGTATATGCAATTGATTTTGTTAAAATATCCACAAATACAGATCCAAAGCCCATAGAAAGACTAGCGGCAGTATCTTTGATAGTATAATTATCTGACCTTTCTCTGTAATTGATATATATTTCGATTGCCATCAATAAAGCAAAGAAAGGTATCGCGTATAGAATTGGATTCTGAAAATCAGTTAACAGCGGCTTAATAAGTTCTAACATAGATAAAAGGTATCGCTAATTGGAAAACAAGTTTCTTTCTAAAGATAATACTATTAGAGGTTATTACAAATAGGATTCTAAAAGTATATCCAAAATTGTATTTTTCGTTATGAAGTTGTTTGAATTCAAACAACTTTCATTATCACAAACCGTAAGTATATAAGATTTGAAAAAAGGATTTCTCACATTCATCATATTACTGTGTATACAATGCAGTTGGGGACAAACAGCCACGCAGGAAGCATTTGATAAAGCCTGCCATTGTCTTGCTCAAACAGATTTCGATCAAGTTGATTTTGTCGCTATAGATTCTATATTGGAAATATGTATTAAGGAAGGGCTGTATACTAATTGGACGGGAGTACTCGAAGAGCAAGGCACTCAATTAGGAGATGACCAGGCTATGAATCAGTTAGCCACAAAAATGCATCAGTATTTGACAAAAAACTGCCCAAGTTTTCAACGCTACAATGAACGACTCGCTGCCAAAAAAATCACGGTAGTTAGAGAACGAAACCCAGCAGATACGGGCGTGATCTATACCCTAGATACCAAAAGTCGTTTTCCTATCCTAAATCTATTAACGAACAACAACGAATTGAAGAGTTTTTATTGGATACGTGAATTTGACGGATCTAGTCGTTTCTTTGATGGAATAAAACAATATCAAGCGATAGAAGTAGAAATTTTATGGAATACTATAGAGATATATGATATCTCAACGAAGCAGTACCTAACCTACAAAGAAATCTATCAAGTGGAAGAACTCCGAAAAATTCCCCAAAAAGATCTAAATAATCGCCTCAAGGCTTATAAAAAACATCTAAAATCTACTCGCAAGAGCAAAATAAAGTAAGTACCTGTTTTAAATACATTGACTATCTTTTCAATAAAAAATAGCCGCAACGAGGATGAAAATACCTTGTTTTTGATAAAAAAAATACCTATACTTGACCGTTTTTTTAAACTATTTGTCTTCTTTTAGTTTAAAAACATGTTTGAATTTATATTAAATTTTTGAATCAAACCGCAAAAAATTAAAAACATCAGATGGATAAGCGATATGACAAAATCAGGATATTCGAAGTAACATCAGAACTTGGAGCAGGCACCAGAGGAGCCAGCATGGGAGTTAGTGCAATCAAAGTAGCTGCACTCAATAGTGGAAATCAATACTTCACAAAGTATAAATCCACAAAAGTACCTAATGAAAACGAACTCTTATTTCAAGAAAGTCCTACCAAACATGCTTTATATATAGATGGCATTGTGAAAGTATATAATTATGTTTCTCATTTTGTTTCGGAAGAAGTAACCTACAATAAGCGTTTCCCCATTATACTAGCAGGGGATCACTCTACAGCAGGGGCTACAATCACAGGAATCAAGAAATCAAATCCAAACAAAAGATTGGGAGTAGTATGGATAGATGCTCATGCTGACCTACATACACCTTATACAACTCCTTCAGGCAATGTACACGGTATGCCCTTAGCTGCCTGCCTAGGAATTGATAATATGGAACAAAAGCGGAATGATATTCCTGATACTGTGGCTGATTCTTGGAATAAATTGAAACAAATGGGTGATGTATACCCTAAAATCCATTCTGAAGATTTAGTATTTGTTGGACTTAGAGATACTGAAGTAGAAGAGGATTTCCTATTAGCTAAAAGGAATATACCAAATTTTGACATTGCGATGGTTAGAGAACAAGGTACAGCCACTATCGTAACGAATATACTGCAATACTTAGATCATTGTGATATGATTTATGTATCTTTTGATGTCGATAGTATGGATTGTGACTTAGTATCTAGAGGCACAGGAACACCTGTTCCTAATGGACTGAGCGAGCAAGAAGCGACTGAAATTGTAAGTGGTCTAGTCGCAGATAAGAAAACGTGTTGTTTAGAAATCACAGAAGTTAACCCAACACTTGACAATAAATGTAATCTAATGGCTGAAACTGCCTTTAGAGTATTAGAAAAAGCAACTGATACTGTATTGAATAGATAAGTAAACTGTATGAAGAATTTTTTTTGGAGTAGCATCCTCCTACTATGGAGTTTTAATTTTGCAATGAGTCAAAAAACTCATTGGATACATGAGCCTTTTTCTAGAACTACTTTTGAAGGAAAAAGTTATGTAAAAGATTCTGTTTTATTTGAACCCAATGAATCTATCTGGGGCATTATAAACCACCCAACAGACACCATAGCAATCATCATTAAGAATGCTTATCAATTGGAAGAAGAAGTTACTTTTGAAACCAAATCATTCCGACCTAATGACCTTAATTGGCACCCGCTTATCAAAAAATACTGGAAACCTGTATTGAAAGATAAGAACTGGAAATATATTGAACTCCTAGATCAACCTACCGTAACTAATGCGTATGAAGGTGTTGCTTTCTTAGAGTTATTTGATGACATACTACAGAAGAAAGTAGATTTAGACCAACCACAACCACTTTATTACAAACAGAAAAATAGCTCAGCTGAATTTAAAACAGCTTGGTTTGATTTAAGTCGTGGTAAAGGTAATTTAGCTAATCTGCTTCAACAAATGAACTACTACAAAGGAATTATCGCTACTCGAAAAACATTACGATCCAAGCAAATATTGCTAGAACAGCGCTGCACCCCTGTTGGGTTCGAACAAGTTCGTTCTTGGGCAGCTATCAAAGATGGATTGACAGAAAACATAGAACAAGAAGATTTAAATCTTTTTCAAGCAATTGAGAATATAAAAATCAAAACAGAAATCCCCTCTACGCAACTCACTACTTATCAAAAACGTCAATTAAGAGCGTTGTTTCTATTGGATATTGCATCTATAGAAACTAGTGACAATAATGAAAAAGATATGCTACTAAAAAAAAGAGGGGCATTAGTACAACAACTGAATATTTATCCAAGCCTAAAAGGACTACTACAAGAATATGAATCTATGTGGAATACGCCTCAAAAAATAAAAAAGAGAGAAACCAATACGGCTAAAAATTTGATTGATATCAAACAAAAATTCAAACGTTATGAAGGAAAATGGAAGGCTCATCAAGAAATCCAACTTCAGATTGATGCCTTAGATGAACAACTTCTTCGTTTTTGAGATGAAATAAAAAAGCCCTTGTCTTCATAAGAGACAAGGGCTTTGTAGTAGTGTAGTTGTAGTGCTGTTTTTATTTTTTAACAAAACGCTTTGTTTGGGTAGCCCCTCTCTCATTCGTTAGTTTCACATAATAAATACCTGTTGCCAAATTAGTTGTATTGATTGTAATGATTTCATTACTCAATATTTGACTTTGAAGCTGTTGTCCAAATTGGTTATAGACTTCCACTGTAACCTCCTCTAATGTTCCCAATGCGATATGCAATATATCTTGTGTTGGGTTAGGATAAATGCTATAATCTAAAACAGGTGTAGAATTGATTTTATTGACACTAACTCCTGTAGATGTATAAGTTGCCAATGCTTCTGGCGAAAAACCTACTGTAAAAGAATCCGTTTGAGTCCCCGTTTTGTCATATACCCATCCTTTATTGTTCTGTTGATTACCGAACACGATTGTACTCACATAAAATGTCTCTGATTCACTATTGAATGTAAAAGCATAACTTCCATTAACTTTAACAATATTAGCATCCACAATGGTATTCGTCGCTAAATTATAACTTCCGATACCACTATCAAAAGGAATGTACCAAGTATTAGCCGCACCATCTACAGGAAAGCCTGTAGCAGCATAACTCTTAGGTTTCAGATCGACATTAGCTACTGCCGCTTGAGTTGTCCCGACTTGTGTATTTACATTGTAAGTAGAAATGGTATTACTCGTACCATTGAGTGTATAAATAATAGAATCTTCTACTAATAGGCGTCCTATTTCATGTCCCATCGTAGACAAAGTATCATTTCTAACCCAAGTCATTGTAGTTAAATCTACTACCGCCAAATAACCTAGTGTATCCGAAAAACTGCTGGTAGTACTGTTTTGAGCGATATAAGCAAAATTGCCTACTACTGCAAAATCTTTAGCTGGCTTCGTGATCTGTGTAATACTATCCACATAAGTCAATGAATCGGCATCAAAAATATGAAAGTTCTGAGTAGAACCTCCTCCATACCAAGTACCAGCAAGTAGCTTATCTCCATAACGCTCCAAATTAATTGTACTAGAAGCTTTGAATTTAGTAGCTGCAATACGATTACCAGTAGTCAAGTTGTACTTCACAATGCTATCTGTAGCCGCAACATAAGCATAATTATCGCCACTAATAAGTCCATTTTTTTCTAATAAAACATCTTGTACTGCCGTTTCGTAGATAGTATCTAGTGTCATAGAGATACCTGTAGATCGGTCTAACAGATTAATATTGGTATAGTTGGTTGTACCAAACAACCCACCATTAGCAACCACTACGTATTCCACATTCTGAGCATTGCTATAAGAAACAGCTCCAAAGAGGAATAAAAATAAAAAAGTAAATTTTGATAAAAATTTCATAGTAAAAACCATTTTAATAAAAAATTAGAAAATAAGGTTTCTTACTACGTGGGTAAGCAAGCAGCAATAAGGTTATGCTACTTTATCAATAAAAAGTCTCTAAAAAAAAGAAACCGCTTATTGGCTTTGCTTCAGTCCACGAAAGCAATCACCGGCAACAATTTGGGCAGGTGTCTGACTCATAATCTCATTCTGAGACTACATACACAGTTGCGGGACAGTTCAAGAATTGCACTTGATTCCCTTTTAATCTTACCTACCAAAATAGGTAAGAACCCAAAAGTCGCTGCAAAAGTAAGAAACCTTTTGAGACTTTCATCCACAAAAGGTTTTATTTTAATTTAAAGTAGAAGTAAAGAGTTATTCAATCCTATCTTTACACTTGACTTTAGCAACAGACCAGTCTCGACACTCAATCAAGATCATTGCCAAAATAGCTCCAATGACTGGTGTGATAAAATTGCCCCAATAAATTATTTTGAAATAAGCCGTTACCAAAATCATTGGTAAACATAATAGTCGATAGGCTCTATATGGAGTCGTAACATAAGTATACAGCAGAAAAAGGACATGCCCCGAATGAAAAAACAAGGCTAATAAGCGACTAGCTGCTAGTAAAATCGCTAAACTATCAACTAAAAAAACTTCCCAATGAAACGTTTCCTCCTCTCCTAGCTTATAACTCGCCCAAATAAATATCAAAAAAACTAATGGCAGAGAATACACAATAGTCTCCTGTTTGGTTTCCCACCCATCCACATACAATAATTTAATTAATAAAATAGCCGTACAGCCAAAGGCAGCCAAAACACAAAGTATTTGTAAATAAGGAAGGTAAGGTTGTATTTTTTGCCTCGTAAGGAGTAGCATATTCATTAGACATTATCAGTAGATTATTTCCCAATCAATACATTATATTCAGCAGGAATAGCGACGCCACCAAAACCATTGGTTAATCCATATAAGATTAGCATTGTCAAACAAACACCAAATATCAATATTCCCTTGGATTGTTGTGATACCGTGATGCTAAAGATACTCTTTTTCATTTTATGAAAATGAATACTCGCTATATGGGCAAAAAAAGCAATTATTGCTAGACCATAATAAGGAACAAAAAATAGTAAAAAGGGAAATGTATTGAGTCCTGCTACTCCAAAATAAAAATTGGTATCCAAATTTAATACATATCGCCCTCCCAATACAGCCGAGAGGTGAATCAAGAAAAACATAGCCAAATACCCTCCTGACCAACGTTGTAGTTTCGCCCAAAAGCCCTTAGCCGTATCACGTGTCCTCCTAAATAATTGAATCCCTGATATAATTTGCACCAATACCGCTAATAATAATAAAATTTCTACTATAGGATGCCTGTAAACTATTCGGAAGCTATTCATCCAAGCTATATGGCTATCAGCTCCAAACAAACTTACCGCATGGTTCAATAAATGAAAAACGACAAAAACAGTAATCAGAATCCCTGACCAATAATGTATTTTTTTAGGTATCATTTTAATGCGTATATTTTTTCAATCATTTCCACTACTTTAAGTCCTTCTAGGGCATTGGTGGTAATAGATTTTCGTCCTTTCAATACATCAATCACATTCTGAATAACATAAACATGATTGGCAGCAGACCCTTTGTAATGGCCATAATCATTAGCAGGATTAGCTTCAGGCAACTCAGGCATTTCATAGTCTTTGATATGACAATAGGTTACCTTATTCATATACTGCCCTCCTACTTTTATACTCCCTCTACTCCCAATAACCGTTAAGCTACTTTCTAAGTTTTGGTCATACACTGCCGTCGAATAATTAATTGTTCCCATTCCACCATTCACCAATTCAAACCCAACAATCCCAGAATCTTCAAATTCAGTACTGTGTTGATGAGTAAAATTATTAAAAGTAGCTT
>CAYOJF010000091.1:0-20253 GCA_964404215.1 uncultured Aureispira sp.
ATATGATTTGTTTACCCCTTTCTCTTTTATTACATCCCCTCTCCTCATCTAGACTATTAGTCGCTATTTTTTATAGTTTTTTGAGTTAAAAATTTTTAATTTTTAACTATTTGCGTATTTTAAACGTTAGTATACCGTCTATCAAATTATAACCTATAAACACCTAAAATAATGTTTGATAAATTTACAGAGAAAGCACGTCAAGCGGTTTTAAAAGCTCAAGGCTATGTAAGAGAAGCTCAACAACAAGATGTTCAAATTGCTCATTTGTTGAAAGGGATGTTAGAACTAGAAGATAGTGTTGCCGTATATTTATTGAAAAAAATAAATGTAGATATAGCAAATTTACAAGATAAGCTATCAACTATAATAGATACCTACCCTAAGGTATATGGAGCTTCAAGTGGCAGTCATCTTTCAACTAAAGCAAGTCAAGCTATTCAGGCAGCACAGAGTTTAGCGAAGGATTTTGGAGATGAATATGTAGCAGTGGATATGATATTGGCTGGTATGTTTACAGTTTCCTCAGACAGCACTATCAAAACATTAAGAGCTTTAGGTGTTAATGAAAAGGAATTGGGGGCTGCTATTAAGGAATTACGTAAAGGCAAGAGTGTTACAGCACAAAACGATGAAGGCGAATTTGTTGCATTGAACAAGTATGCTGTTAATCTGAACGAAAGGGCTCGTACAGGTAAACTGGATCGTATTATTGGACGAGATGAAGAGATTAGACGTATCCTACATATTTTGTCTCGTCGCAAAAAGAATAACCCTATTATTATAGGAGAAGCTGGAGTTGGTAAAACAGCTATAGTAGAAGGTTTAGCTTGGCGTATCATTGATGATGATGTACCAGAAAACTTAAAAGGAAAAACAGTATTTTCATTAGACTTAGCAGCTTTAGTAGCAGGAGCAAAATATAAAGGGGAGTTTGAAGAACGATTAAAAGATGTAGTCAAAGAAGTCTCTACTTCTAATGAAGTGGTATTATTTATTGATGAAATCCATACATTAATTGGTGCTGGCGGCGGCGGCGGTAGTATGGATGCTGCGAATATTCTAAAGCCGGCATTGGCAAGAGGGGAATTGAGAACTATTGGTGCAACAACTCTAGACGAATATCAAAAATATTTTGAGAAAGACAAAGCATTAGAACGCCGTTTTCAGAAAGTTCAAATAGATGAACCAACCGAAATAGAATCAATTGCTATTTTGAGAGGATTGAGAGAGCGTTATGAAAATCATCATAAGGTGAGAATATTGGATGGTGCGTTGATTGCGGCTGTTGAGATGTCAAAGAGATATGTTAGTGATAGAGCTTTACCAGATAAGGCAATTGATTTGATGGATGAAGCGGCTGCAAAATTAAGGTTGGAGCTAGATTCTATGCCTGAGAAATTAGATGAACTAGATAGAAGAAAAAGACAGCTAGAGATAGAACGTGAAGTAATTAAACGAGATGGTACAACAGCTCGATTAGATACTATTAATAAAGAAATAACAGAATTAACAGAAGACTTAAATGAGCTAAAAGCAGCTTGGGAGTCTGAAAAAGAGCTGATTAATATTATCCAGAGCTGTAAAGCTAGAATGGAAGATCTCAAATTAGAAGCGGAAAATGCCCGTAGAAATGGAGATTATGCCAAAGTAGCTGAGTTGGAATATGGTAAATTAAAAGAACAGGAACAAATACTAAGAGCAGCTGAAGCCGATTTGGATGCTTTAAGTCCTGATAAGAGAATGACAGATGGTGAGGTCGATAGCACTGATATTGCAGATGTAGTCTCTCGTTGGACTGGTATTCCAGTGAATAAGATGATGGAGAGTGAGCGTGAGAAACTGCTCAATATGGAAGCTGAAATCGGAAAACGACTAATAGGACAAAAAGCAGCAGTAGAAGTCGTATCGGATGCCGTCCGAAGAAGTCGCTCAGGACTTCAAGATGCTAAAAAGCCTATTGGCTCATTCATTTTCATGGGAACAACAGGTGTCGGTAAGACAGAGCTTGCTAAGGTACTAGCTTCCTTTTTGTTCAATGATGAGCAAGCAATTACTCGTTTCGATATGAGTGAATATATGGAGAAACAGGCAGTAGCGAGATTGATTGGTCCTCCTCCTGGATATGTTGGATATGAAGAAGGTGGTCAATTAACAAATGCTGTTCGTCGCAAGCCTTATTCTATTATTTTATTGGATGAAATTGAAAAAGCTCATCCAGATACTTTCAATATATTATTACAAGTATTAGATGATGGAAGATTGACAGATAATAAAGGTAGAGTAGCAGATTTCAAGAACACCATTATTATCATGACAACTAATATGGGGTCAAATATCATTTATGAAAATTTTGATGGATTAGAAGATGCAGAACCAAAAGAGCGACAAAAAATTATTGATTTGACGCAGGATAAAGTGGTTGAGGCATTAAAAGATAAAATGCGTCCAGAGTTTCTCAATAGAATTGACGAACAGGTAATGTTTACACCACTTAACAGAGCTGAAATCAAAAAAATCATGCTATTGATGTTTAAAGGGACTCGTAAACGTATTCAGAGACAAGGATATGATATCGAACTTTCAGAAAAAGCAATCGATTTATTAGCTGATTTAGGTTACGAGCCTCAGTATGGTGCTCGCCCTATGAAGCGTGTTCTTCAGCGAAGAATTGATAATGAACTCTCAAAACATTTATTGGCAGGAGAATTTGAGACGGGGGATATTATTTGGGTAGATACGGATAAAGATAATGAGCTGACATTTGTAAAGAAAGATGCCTAGAAACAACTGAAAGAAGGCTCAATTAGCAAAAAGAGTACTCTGTTTCTCTTAATTCAGAGGTTCACTGAACCTCCAAATACAGCATTTATATCAAAAAAATAGAATTTTGAATATACTCTTAGAGCCATTTGTATTGTAATAATACTTAACAGTTTTTTTTAATTTGATGAGTTTTTGAACATATAAAGGCGTTTGACGTTAAACCCGTAGTAAGCATGAGAGCATACTACTAATAGATGTTAACTCATCTATATCCTAATACTTATTTTTAAATCATTAGAAAAGAATTTTGACTACTTATTCCATAAGAGATTTGCAAAAATTGTCTGGTGTGAAAGCACATACAATTCGAATCTGGGAACAACGATATAACATCATAGAGCCTAAGAGGACTGCTTCTAATATTCGTTATTACACGGAGCAGGATTTGAAGTTTTTGATGAATATTGCTTTCCTAAATCGGAAGGGCATTCGTATATCCAAGATTGCGAAAATGACCCCTGCACAGATAGCAGAAGAAGTTGAAAAAAGATCAGAGACAGAGGCTGAATCTAGTGATTATTTTCAGGCAATGGCTGTTGCTATGTTAGAGCTAGATGAAAGAAAATTGTGTAGCCTACTCGAGCAGTCGATCAGTGAATTAGGAGTAGAAAATGTTGTGTTAGAAATACTCACGCCATTTATGGAGCGGACCAGTATGCTTTGGTTGTCAGGCTCTATTTCTACTATTCACAAACGATTTGCAGGATGTATTATACGTCGAAAAATATTAGCGGCAATAGATAAATTACCGATACAGAGTGATGAAGATGCCAAAACGGTTATTTTGTATACCCCCGAAGCAGATCAGCAAGAGCTGTATTTAATCTTTGTGGAATATCTGCTCAAAATTCGCAATATCAAAGTGATCTATTTAGGACGGAGAATTTCTATCGAAGAGGTGAAATTCGCGATTACATTACATCCTACAGATTATGTGTACACGATTATATCTGAAAAACATAAGATGTATGTCTCTAAAGATTATTTAGATCGATTGTGTGAATCCTTAGAACCTACCAAGTTGTTAATTTCTGGAGCAAGACTACAACAAGCAGACATAGATAAGGCAAATATTACTGTAATTGGTGATTTGAAAGATTTGGTAACTATATTTGAATAAGATCTTAGATTTCTTATTTGATTTATGATGTGTAATATATGCAAGAGCAATATAATAATGCTTTTTTGGATTATCTACAGTATGAACGGCGTTACTCAAGCCACACTTGCACCGCCTATCTCAAAGATATTCAGCAGTTTTTTTCTTTTCTTTTGACACAGTACGAACAATTAGATTGGAGAGTAGTAGAATCAAAGCATCTTCGATCCTGGATTGTTCAGTTGATGCAAGAGAAACTGGCAGCAACATCTATTGCTCGAAAAATATCTTCCCTCAAAACTTACCACAAGTTCCTCGTCCAAACTAAACGCATCCCACAACAATCCTTTCCTAAAGTATTATTACCAAAGAAAAAAGAACGATTGCCTGTATATATAGAGGAAAAAAAATTAGAAAGGTTAACCCTTTTTTCAAATTTTGAGGACAGTTATAGTGGTTGGAGAGATTATTTATTGTTGGAACTACTCTATCAGACAGGAATGAGAAGAAGTGAACTAATAGCCTTAGAGTGGGATCAAGTACAATGGGATACACAGACGCTAGAGTTATTAGGAAAAGGGAATAAAAAGAGATGGGTTCCTTTTAGCAAACACCTTCTGCAACTTTTAAAAGATTACAAAGAAATAGCTTTGGATACTTTTCCTTCTTCATCAGATAACTATATATTGCGGACAGATAAAGGGAAAAAAATGTATCCTAAATTTGTGTATAATAAAGTGAAACACTATTTATCTCTAGTCACTACAGCAGATAAAAAAAGCCCTCATGTATTGCGACATTCGTTTGCGACACATTTGTCGAATAATGGGGCAGATTTGAATGCCATTAAAGAACTACTTGGACACAGTAGTTTGGCGGCCACCCAAGTATATACTCATAACTCAATTGAGCAATTAAAAAAAGTTTACGAACAAGCTCACCCAAAAGCAAAAGACAAATTAAAATAAGATGACAGCGGCAAAAGAATTAACAGGAAAATTGATAATGGAAGTAATGTGGTGGATTTTTACTGCTATTGTAGTTTGGATCGTAGTACAACCTCTTTGGAATACTTATGTTAAGTATGATTTTGTTTATGACAGTATTGTCAATATTGTTATTTTTATTACGTTTACACGGTATATATTTTTATTGAAATATACTGTTATTTCACAATTACAAATTGCAAAATTCCTAATTATATTTTCATGTATTCCACTAGGATTTTACTTGATTCAAGAGTTTTTTAATTTCCAAGATTTTCTAGATAAAGAGGGAACAGGATATTTCCAGGCATTTTTTCCTCTTAATATTGATACTAATAAGTTGTATAATATTATAGAGTACACGACTAAAGAAATTTCGTTCTTTGCCGTAGGGGCAATTATTGCGACTATTATTTTACCTTTTCGGTTGTTAATTTCATTTTGGCGTGTTTATAACAATACTGGAACGGTCTAATATTTGATATGTTCTAAGTAAAAAAGATGATGAAAAAAATACTAATAGTAGGGCTATTAAGTCTGTGTTCAATAGTGATTTCCTTTGGACAGACAGGAGATGCCAGTACTAAACAAGATAGTTTGCCACCAGAAATAGAAGCGTTTATTGATGAGGAAATTGCTACAGAGGGATTGCAAATGACTTGTCAAGAACTCAGGAAAAAGCAAGGGAAACCTCAGAAAGTAGTTATTTTGGATACAAGGGATAGACTCACGTATCGCAATAGCCATATAGGAGGAGCTCGAAGAATAGGAGTGCAGGGCAAGGATTTCACCTTGACTAATATATGGTATCTAAATAGAAATAATACGATTGTAGTGTATTGTGAAAATGGAGTGATGTCAAAAAAGGTGGCAGCTAAACTAAGAAAAATGGGTTTTTCGAAAACATACAATTTGTTAGGGGGATTTGCAGAATGGAATAAACGATTACTCCCAACACAAGGGGCTAAAAAAGGAGAGTAGGTGAAAAAAAATACTTATGTGATATAGATCACAAAGAATACTCTATTTCTATTGTAAATTAGTTAACTCTAATGATCAAAAAAAATTAAAGATGATAGCAAAAATTAAACTCTTGATTGCAATATTACTTGCTTTACCAATTACAATCCAAGCTCAAAACAAGACTCTCAATCCAAAGTTTGAACAAAAGATAGAAAGTCTTATTAGCAAAAAGGTAACAACAATAAGCTGTGAAAGACTTAAGGAAAGAGTAACTACACCAAATCTATACATTCTGGATGCACGAGAAAAGAATGAATATGAGGTTTCCCATCTTAAAGACGCCAAATGGATTGGATATAATAAAGTCAACGAAACAATACTAAAGACGATTCCTAAAGATGCTATCGTAGTTGTTTATTGTTCCATAGGATATCGCTCTGGAGTGATTGGTGAAAAATTACAAAAAAAAGGCTATCAAAGAGTCTATAATCTCTATGGGGGAATATTTGAATGGAGCAATAAAGGTTACCCAATGGTTAATCAAACAGAAGAAAATACTCCTAAAGTACATGCCTACAATAAGAGTTGGGGACAATGGGTTGAAAAAGGAGAAAAAGTTTACTAAACATATCTAGTTGATTTATTTTAGAAAGGGCATTGAGTTTATTATAAACTCAATGCCCTTTTTTTACAACTTCTATTTTTTAGACTCAACATAGGTTCTAAATTTGGTCATCGTTTGGAACGGGTTGTCTACAATAGCAGAATTGGATAGCCAGTCAGGGATATTCCCTCCTGGATCAGCGACACACTGCTGCACTACAGATATAGTTCCGTTCTTATTATCATTAATAGCCCAAAAACCCTTTAGTTTTTCAACTCTAACAATGCCTTGATAAAGAGGAGCTTTAGGATGTGTTTTGATGGCACTCATATAAATTTTAGCAGAATTGGGAGAGGGGTATTCAAAAACATACTTTACAATATTATCTCGATCAGAAACAGGCCAAGGAGCATCTACTTTATTATAGATATAAATGGTATTCTTACTCGGTCGTTCTATCTCTCTAGCTTCTATGCTATTGTGTGACCATTGTGTACGGTCTTTTGCATCTTTGATAGTGGCTATTATTGTTTGAAAAGGAGCTTTGACAGTCATTTCTGCCTTGTATTCTTTGAGTCCCCAGCCGTCTATTTTTCGGGTATAAACCTTAATTCCATTGGATTCTTTTGCCAAATTCCATTTCTGAGCGAATAGAACTATTGGAGTAGAAAGAGAGAAATAAAGAACGAGAAACAAAAACGTTTTTAGAGGGCTATTAGTAAACATAAATAATGGTTTTAGGTAGTTTGGAAATGAATTTAATACATTTTTTTGTATTTAAATAGTAGAAAGTTTAACAAAAACTTGCTTTTTTGAAACCTTTTGTTTTAATTTGTCGTATAAACAATAGACAAGAACATAGAATAAGATACAATAATTTGTTTCTATTCTTAAACCTAAACTAATATGAGTACGAACGAATTGAATGAGCGATTTAGAGTGGTATATGAAGAGCTTCAAAAAAGAGGGGCTATTGTGAAAAGTAACCCAGAAAAAAGTAAATCAATGTTTGCTTTCAATATTTTTGGGAATAAGAGTTATGGATTCTTGATTGATAAATGTTTACGAAATGAAAGAAAGATTAGTTTCAAGCATGCTCAGAAACTATCCGATTATTATCAAGTTCGTTTAGATTTTATGACAAAAGGAGAACTCCCTATTTTTCAAGATGAAGTTCAGCATACTGCAGGTCGTATGACCGATTCAGAAGTACGTTATATAGAAACAGGTCGTTCTAACATTTTGTTTTCTACTGCGGCAGCTTTTGCCTCTAATACTTTCGGTATGAGTAATAATGAGGAGTACACAGAAAATTTTAGTATACCCGGTATTCATGGTGAGCATGTGGCATTTGTAATTGATGGAAATTCAATGTATCCTACTATTACAAATAGTGATATGGTTATTTGTAGATTTTTGAATACAGGAGAACGGATTATTGATAATCAAATTTATGTTATTCGCACTTTTGATAATAATCTTTTGGTAAAAAGAGTACAACAAATCGTTGGTCAGAACAACGAAACTATTGAACTGAAACTCATTTCAGACAATTACATAGAACATGATCCTTTCTTTATTCCTATCGAAGAAGTTCGAGACTTACTGAAAGTGGTTCATAAGGTAACTCCATTATAAATACATATATCCCAATTGCCCAAAAATACAACACTAAATCCGATTCCCTAACCATTAAATCTATGAAGCCTATAAGTTAAAACGTTGTTATTTGCTAAGTTTTGAGAACATGAAGTAGCCTCTTTTTCACAAGGAAAAGGAGGCTGCTTTTTTTAGTGAAGGACACCTATCTAAGCATAAATTGCATCTATGGCTATAGAACTATATAAAAAACAAAAATGAAAATATTTTTTTTGCTCCTATTATTGGTCGGAAATTGGACTGGCTTATTGGCGAGCGTACAAACTCATCAATATTTGTATTATTATCAGGCTGATAAGAATCATTATATTGATAATGCCACGATTATTATCAATGGGAGGTTACTAGATAGTATTGCCTATGGAGCTTATGTTATTCCTGAAGGAATTTATACGTATGGAGAAAAAATGAGTTTAACCATTATTCATCCAGATTATCAGGATTTTTTTCTGGACTCGGTGGTACTCATAGATAATTACTTACATGCTATTAAGCGAGGACAACTCTATTATTTATCCAATGGTATTCCTCAGCCGATTATCAATACAGAGACACAACAACCTGCTTATGGTGGTTATGATTGTATCACGGTCCTATTTAGTCAACAGATATACAAAACAAAGGATTTAGCGAAAGAAGCATGGCAAGCGTTAATTAAAAAATATAAACTAAAGAAAGGTTATAGTTATCAAGAAGCAATAGATCTAGATAATGATGACTTAATGTGGGGCTGTCGACAACAGGATTTAAATTATACTTTTGGAATCAAGAAGAGAAATGGGAAAAAATGGAAAAAAAGTGATAGACAGCTCTATCAAAAAATGAGTAAAGAAGTAGGCATTAGTTTTATGGGAGTTGCACTAGAGCGATCTAAAATTATGACTAATAAAATCGAAATTTATTATGGAACAAAAGATGAAATAGCTACTATAGATATAGAAAAAATAGAACGTAAATTTGGACTAAAACGAATTTCTTATTTTTATGATAGTACTAGATATTATTATACTCACAAAGGTCTTATTACAAATAATAAACTACTTCAAAGGTTAATGAGGCATTCTCAAATTAAACAAGCTAGGTTATTTTGTTTAGAGTATGAAGAATGTGGATAATAAGAATGGCGGATACATCATTTGATGTATCCGCCATTCTATGACTTGTACTGAATGGAGAGTCCTAAGGCAATGTGGCTATCATTGCAGTGTAAGCACCATTATCACCATTGTCATGCCACAAGGTAGTAGAACAACCTTCTTTAGCAGCACGATCGTTAATTTTCGTAATACGATTGTCTGGATTAGGGTGTGTACTCAAGAATGCAGGAGTACTACTTCCTTGACCTTGTGCCTCTAGCTTAACAAAGAACCCTGCAGCTCCATTACATGCATAGCGAGTAGATTTTAGATAGTCTACAGAGTGTTCGTCTGCATCTGTCTCAAAACCACGACTAAAACCTAATGAAGTTAAGCCAGAAGCTACTTGAGCTAATTGACCTTGAGTAGATCCTCCACTTGCCATTGTTACCAAAAACTCTAGTCCATACTGATTGGTCATTTGAGCGGTAGAGTGGCGTTGGTCAGCATGAGCAATTTCATGTGCCAATACACCAGCTAAATGATCTACTTTATCTAGATATTTGATCAAACCAGTATAGACATACATGTACCCTCCTGGTGCAGCAAAAGCATTGAGGGTATTGTCGTCATGAATAATTTTTAGTTGCCACTCAAAGTCATCTTTAAACTTGACTTCTGGAGAAGCTAAAATAATATCACGCATTTCATGCAAGTAGTTGTAAGCGACAGGATAAGCTGCTTCATCTAGTACAGGATAGTCTGTTGGATTACTCGCAATTTCTTGTGCTAACTGAGCTCCTAGTTGTTTGTCTTGAGCAACAGTAAATACATTGACAGGACGTTCACAAGCTGTCTGAAATAATGCTACGGAACAAAGCAGTAGCATCAAAGATTGTAGTTTATTCATTTGATTTTATGTGTTTAGAATGAAGTTGTTTAAAAAAGTCTGTTTGTGGAAAAAAAGATATCTCATTTGGACATGAAGAAACTTTTTTAAACAACTTCAATATATAAAATAATCGGGTCTATTATAGAGTAACGATTAAGGTGGGTAACAATGCTCAAAAAAGAGACCAAAGTTATTTTCTACCCAAAGCTTTTTTTGTTGCTTTCAGAACATCTTGTGTATCTAATCCATATTTAGCGATTAGATCAGGTACCTTACCTGATTCTCCAAAAGTGTCATTGACAGCTACAAATTCCATGACTGTTGGTTGGTGTTGGGCGAGTACACGAGCAATACTTTCTCCTAGCCCTCCAATGATATTGTGCTCTTCTGCTACTACAACACATTTTGTTTTGCGAGCAGATTGAAGTACAGCTTCAGTATCCAATGGCTTAATGGTATGAATATTAATTAGCTCTACACTAATTCCCTCTTCCGCTAATGTTTTTGCAGCCTCTACAGCTTTCCATACTAAATGTCCTGTCGCAAAAATCGTTACATCGGTTCCTTCACTTAGCATTAATGCTTTTCCTATCTCAAAAGGCATGTTTTCGGTAAACATGGGCCAGCTTGGTCTTCCAAATCGTAAATAGACAGGACCTTCATGTTTAGCAATAGCTACGGTAGCTACTTTTGTCTGGTTATAATCACAAGGATTGATGACGGTCATACCTGGAAGCATTTTCATCATGCCAATATCTTCTAATGTTTGGTGGGTAGCACCATCTTCTCCTAACGTTAATCCAGCGTGAGAAGCACATATTTTGACATTTTTGTCTGAATAAGCAATTGATTGACGGACTTGGTCATATACTCTAGCTGTTGCGAAGTTAGCAAAGGTACCTGTGAATGGTATTTTTCCTGCGGTAGCTAATCCTGCTGCTAGTCCCATCATATTGGCTTCTGCTATTCCTACTTGGAAAAACCGCTCAGGAGACTCTGCTATGAATTTTTGCATCTTGAGGGATCCAACTAGGTCTGCACAGAGTGCTACTACTCTGTTGTCCGCTTTTCCTGCTTCATGAAGTCCATCTCCAAAACCATCTCTAGTAGCTTTTTTGCCTGTACTTTTTATATCTTCTAGTTTCATTTTTTTTAGTTTCATTTTATTACTCCAATAAAGACTACTACATTGGGTAGTCGCCCAATGTTTCTTCTAATTGACTCAAGGCATCTGCTAGTTGCTCATCATTAGGAGCTTTACCATGCCACTTATGAGTACCCATCATAAAATCTACCCCTGCACCCATTTCTGTTTCCATTAGAATCACGACAGGTTTGCCTTTTCCAGTAGCAGCTTTAGCTGCATCTAGTCCATTGACTACGGCTTGCATTTCGTTGCCTTTCATCAGCAATACTTCCCAACCAAATGCTTTCCATTTAGCTTCTAAATCACCTAGTGTGAGTACATCGTCATTAGAGCCATCAATTTGTTGACCATTCCAATCTACTGTTACGATAAGATTATCAACCTTGTTGTGAGCAGCAAACATAATAGCTTCCCAAATCTGCCCTTCTTGTAGTTCTCCATCTCCTGTTAGGGCGTAAACCAATTTATCGTCTTGATCCAATTTTTTGGCTAGAGCCAATCCTGTCGCAACAGAAAGCCCTTGACCTAACGACCCAGAAGCAACACGTACACCAGGCAATCCTTCGTGTGTTGCGGGATGTCCTTGTAGGCGAGAGTTCAATTGTCTAAAAGTGGCGAGTTCTGCCTTTGGGAAATAGCCTGCATGAGCTAAGGTGCTATACCAAACAGGGGAAATGTGTCCATTTGACAAAAAGAAGACATCTTCTCCTTTTCCTTGCATCTGAAAGCTAGTATCATGCTGCATGGCATGGTGATAGAGTGCTGTGAAATAATCAGCACAGCCCAAAGAACCTCCAGGGTGTCCACTTTGACAGGCGTGCACCATACGAACAATATCTCGTCGGACTTGGCTCGCTATATTCTGTAATTGTTTAATATCAGTCATAATTTATTATATTTGAAATAAGTAGGTGGACAAATATTTTCGCACTAAAAAAATTACTTACAGTAATTGTTGCGTTAAATTTTTTCTTTCGCTTACTGAAATTCCCTTTTTTGCTTTCCACGCACTAAAACTAATTCTTTTTTAATGGCTAGACATGTTCTTAATCGCAGACATACTGTTTGGCGTCTACCTAAGTTCATTTTCATTTTGTTGATTTTGAAGAACTTAATTTTTGAGCAGGCTCTAAGTCTAGAGCTTAAAAGTAAGAAAAAATCTACTATTTTACATGTCTTAGAGACAGTCTCCTAGACATTGGTAGGGGATTTTTATTGTTTATAAGGTTATTCGACGATTCTCTCTAATATAAAACTTTAATTAAGTTGGCAATCAAAAAACACTTACTGTTCTTAGGAGTACTACTTTACTTTTTTTGTAGTCATACGGTGGCCCAGTCTTCTATCGAAGAGTTGGAGGCTGCCCTCCAAACAACAGTAGAAGATAGTATCAAAGTAAAGCTATTGCGACGATTAGGTATGAAGTATATCTATACAAAACCAGATCAAGCTATTGCATATATTAAGAAGGCAATTGAATTAGTGCCTAGAGGAATGGATAAATCAAAAGCAACCTGTCAGAATCTTTTAGGTAGTTTTTATGGTGTAATCAATGAAAGGGATTCGGCTTTATACTATATGAATAAAGTTATAGATGCTTATCGTGAATCTGATGATAAAAAACACTTAGCGATAGCTTATGGTAATACGGCTGTAGTTTATACACAGCAAGAAGAGTATATCGAAGCACTAAAACTACTCGAAAAAAGTAAGACAATCAATATAGAAATAGGAAACCAACTAGGTTTGTCTAGTAACTTGTCTACAATGGCCTCTATCAATTTTACATTAGAAAATTTTCAGGCAGCTAAGAAAAATATGTTTAGCTCCTATATTTTGAGCCGAGACAATGGAGATGAAAATGGGGAGCTGAATACTTTATATAACTTAGGAGTGGTTTATAAGGAAATAGGGATCTTAGATTCGGCCTTTTATTTTTATCGAAAGGTAATAGAACGTTCTCAGCAAGAAGAAAATTATAAAAAATATGTCGTAGCTATTGTAGGGATAGCAGATGTTTTTTTGATCCAGAATCAGATTGACTCTGCGGCATTTTATATCTCAAAAGCAAAGGCATCAGAGCATCTTGTCTTGATTCCAACCGAAAAAATAGAAATCACAATCTCTTGTGCTCATGTGGCAATAGCACAGGAAAAATATAAATTGGCAGTTACTACTTACCAAGAGGTCTTGTCTAGTGCTGAAAAGCTGGAAATGAAGCGTTATCAAAGGGACGCGTTATTAGGGTTGGCGAATACCTATGAGGCAATGAAAGTATACGATAAAGCGTTGGCTTATCGAAAGAAATATACTTTAGTAGACAATGCATTATTAGGGGCAGAAAAACAAAAAGAACTCAAGCGACTAGAGGTGCAATTTGCGACCAAAGAAAAAGAACAAGCGAATCAATTGTTGCGACAGGAGCGAGATTTAGAGTCGGCTAAGGTGAGACAGAGTCGGCAGCTTATTTGGATTATTTTGATCATATTGGCATTGGTATTAGTTATTTCTTACTTATTACTAAAGCAGTACCGTACCCAGTATGAACGACAAAATACACAGCTAAAATATAAGCTCTTGCAGAATCAAATGAATCCACATTTTATTTTCAATGCTCTAGGAGCGATACAGAGCTTTATATATGGAAATGAACCTAGAGTAGCTAGTAAATATTTATCTTCCTTTGCAAAACTAGTACGAGCTATACTCGAAAATTCTAGAGAGGAATATATTTTGCTAGAGAAGGAATTAGAATGGCTGAATAACTATCTAAAATTGCAGTTATTACGTTTTGATAATAGATTTGATTATGAAATACAATTAGATGAATCTATTGTAGCTAGTGCGACTTATATTCCTCCAATGTTGTTGCAGCCATTTATCGAAAATGCGTTGGAACATGGATTTCGAACTTTAGATTATAGAGGGTTGTTAGAGGTCGTAGTCAATAAGAAAAACAATTTTATAGAGCTAGAGATTAGAGATAATGGAAGTGGTTTGGGGGAGATAACAGAAGCTAAAAGTCATGTTTCGTTGGCTACTAAAATTACTAAAGAACGCTTGAGTATTTTGAATAAAAATCAGAAAGAAAAAATTGATTTTAAATTAAGTAATAGACCTTCAGGAGGAGTAGTGGTTTCTTTTTCTATTCCATTTGAAATAATGTCTATTGTGAACCAAAAATAAACCATGCACGCATTAATAGTAGAAGATGAAAGAAGATCTCGAGAAATGCTCGTGAGAATGTTGGAGCTTTATTGTGCCAATATTACTAGTATCGCTCAAGCAGAGAGTGTCGCGACGGCTATTGCTAGTATAGATGCACAAAAACCAGATATCCTATTCTTGGATATTAGGCTAGGAGATGGGAGTGGGTTTGATGTCTTGAGGGCAAAAAGAGAATTAAACTTAGCGGTTGTATTTACTACTGCCTATGATAATTATGCTATCCAAGCAATCAAAACAGAAGCAGTTGATTATTTGCTCAAACCAATTGATCCAGATGATTTGGTTGACGCTGTAGAACGAATAGATAAGCAGCGTAAAATGGAATTCAAAAAAACAATTGATCGCTTGACGCTCAAAACAGCTGACAATATTCATGTGGTGCATGTACAAGATATTATCTATTGTGCTGCTGATAAAAGTTATACTACTTTTTATCTAGTAGGGGGGGAGAAAATAATGGTTTCGAAAAACTTAAGAGAATATGAGTTAGCATTAGCGGGATCGGATTTTTTACGGGTTCATCAGTCTTATTTAGTGAATCTCAATCAGATAGTACGGTATGAGAAAGGAGATAAGAATATATTGATTCTAACAGAAAATCACGAAGTTTCTGTTTCTGTACGCAAAAAAGAGCAATTGATGCAGTTTTTTAATCAAATTAATTAGCAAATAAAAGTATAATGGTTGCGAATATGGATTATAACACTACACTTGTACATTCACAAATGTTATTAGGTTTGCAATCTATTATTTTTGTCATCACATACTTTGAAAAAGTATTTTAATAACCTTATACTAAACCTTAAAACACATGGGCTTTTTTGATAAAATAAAAAAAATGGTCGGTAAGACTGGAGTCGAATTAAGTTATGAGTGGATAGAGAGTCCATTTTCTTTTGGTGACCCAATGATAAAAGCAACTATAAAAGTACAAGCCGCAGACCCTGTTACTGTAGTGGGTACTGTTGGAACCTTTATTGCTCGTCGTGAAGTAGACGAAGAAACAGAAGAAATTATCCTAGGAGAAGCATTTGAAAATATTCATGATTGTGCTAGCGTGGATAGAGATGGGGAGAGTGTAGATGAATTTCCTCATGCTCTTAAGGCTGGCGAATCTGGCAGTTACGGGTATTTCGTGGGAGATATGGATTTGGCAAAATCATTGGCAGACTGGGGCGTTTCAGATGCAGCTAGTGCTCAAGCAAAGGGAGTCAAATTTTTCTTTCAAGGAATGGTAGATATTAAAGAAACCGTTGGAATGTTTGATCCAGAACTAGAACAAGAAATTAAAGTAGTCTAACAGACTTGTTTTCGACATTTGTCTTTAAGTAAAAACAACCTCTAGTTGCCTGCAAGCGACTAGAGGTTTTATTTTTGGTAGGAAGAGATTAGGCTCTTTTTTTTCTTTTTTTCCACCAAACAAAACTTCCAACTACTAAAACCATTGCAGCCATTGCGATATAAGAGAGCTGACGGAAAGTAAAGCCTGAGCGACAAACCAATTCTAGTGGTTGAATATTTCCTTGTTGTACAAACGCAGCCCAATAAGCAGGATGTTTAGCTTTGGAGGAGGTCGCTTCTTTCAAATAGTCCAACTTAGCACTTTGAAGGGCTTTATCTTTAGTAAAGCCTTTCGCTAAGTTAGTGTAGTAATTTTTCATAATTAGTCCAGTCGAAAAGTCATTGACCTGCCAGAGACTATTCAGTACGCTTGAAGCCCCTGCATAAGTGAAAGAGTGAGCTAAAGACATGATACCTTCGCCCTGCTGAAATTTGCCATAACCTGTTTCGCAGGCAGACAAAACGACTAAATCTGCATTCAAGTCCATTTGAGCTATTTCGTAAGCTCTCAAAAAATTATCTTCCTGTGTAGTCGCATCTTCTGAAAAAATAAGACTAGATAGAACTGGACTACGGGTGTCAAGCATTCCATGCATAGCTAGATGGATAATACTATAGTCACTAGCAGTCGCCTTAAAGACTTCCTCATTGGCATTGTTATCATCAAAAAACTCGCCGTATAGGTGGTGTCTCAGTGCTGCTACTTCAGCTTTAGCACCAGGCAGTGGTTCTAGATTTTTACGGATATTAGTTATTTTATCCCCTCTCTTCCCTCTTACAGAGGTTTCCGATATACCAATATTTTCGTAGTCTGCGGCAAATGCCAAAACACCCTTTTTGGCAATTTGTCTTTTTTTATTTTGGTTTTTTTGAGTGAGATAAATAGTGGCAGAATAGCCATAGCTAATGCTGTACTGATGAAGTAAGTATTTCATCGTACTATAATCCATTTTTTCTTGTGTGTATTCCGTTAGAAATATTTCGAAAGGAAGGTGCCCCAATGCTCCATCTGGAATAATAATTAAATGTTTATTGGATGGAATTTTTGCAATGGCGGATTGGACAAATGTTTTATAAAAATAATTGGAAGTAGTCACAAACTGTTCTTGTGCTTTTTTAGGGCTTTTTGCAATGTATTGGTAATCGGTCAATACCTTACGCAATAACCGAGTATTTTCTCTAAAAGTATTAGAGGAAACATCTAGTGCAGTCATTGTTGCCCCTTCTTTGGTAATCGTAAATACATAATTGTATTGTATTCCCAAGAAATACTCAACCAGTACTTGATTGTCAGTAAGGTTTTGTTGGAGTTCCGAAACGGCGACTATTTTAGTTTCATAACGATGTTGATAATACTCTGGATAATCTACCTTTAGCTCTTCTTTGAAGGCTTCAATTTTTAATTGTAAACGATTAATTTGTTGTATCGTTTTTTGTTTTTCAGTATTGTTAGGAGCTTCTGCTAGGTACTTATCCAGTGTTTTTGATTGGTTTTGGAGTTGCTTTTCTTGTTCTTTGATGTCTTTAGGCAAATCAATATAGGGTTGGCTACCTTGATTACTAAGGGCACTGACTAGTAGGGTCGATTTGCTGCGTTCTGCCCAGAAAAATGCTTTGTTGAGGTATTTTTGATCACCCGTAGCTTGATAAAGCTCGTAAGCATAATACATACTTCGGTCAAAAAGAACACTAGCCCCTAACTGAAATAGAACTAATTTATTTTCTTCTACAGCATAGCTATTCATTAGTTTCTCACCAAAGTCTGTCATGGCAGATACAACTTTATACCCTTCCTTAAGATATTTGATATCGTTAGTAGCTTGATAGCGAGCTTTATAAAGTTCTATACTATATAACATGGTTCCAGCTTGACTACAGGTAGCTAAAAAACTGTTGTCAAACATAAGGTCTTGTGCTTGGTTAGGAATATTTGTAATTTGGTCAAATGTCAAACTATTAGCAATAAAAGCTTTTTGTAGGGCTGTTTCTGCTTTGTCAAAATCACCTAGTGTAATATAGGCTAAGGCAAACTGTGCCCAACCTCTAGTATTATCACTGTTTTTTGTTTGCCAAGCTTTTTCTCCGGCAGGTTCATAACTCGCCAATAAGGAGGCTGCCTTGTCTGACTGTCCTATATAAATCAATGCTTCCGCCAAATTAGCTGCCATACTAGCTGAAGTGCCTGTTTTTCTTGGATAAAGCTGTAGGGCTTCTTGATAGTACGCTACCGCTTTTTTATATTGTCTCAGACTTTTGTAACAAGCCCCTAGGTTGTTAGTTAAAATAGCTTTGTGGGTAGTACTCGCTGTATTTTTTGTCTGAATAGCTTCTAGTCCCTGATTAAAAAAACGGATGGCTTTGGTATGTTCTTGAGCTCTAGTTGTGAGCATACCTATTTCATTTAGCAAGGTAACATGGAGGGTGTTATTGGGATCCAACTGAGAAACAATCGTAAGTGCTTCCTCGTATAGACCAATAGCATTTTTATATTTAATCAATAAAATATAAGCTCGACCTAAGTCTACCAGAGCATTGGCATATTCAATACTTTTAGTACCATCTTTTTTGGCTCTTACTTTGAGCAATTTGGTGAATATTTCTCCTGCTATTTCTCTTTCCCCTTGTGATAACAATTGATAGGCAGCTGAACGAAAGTCTTGTAGTCGTTTTTCTCCTGTAGGACTTTTTATCAGAGATGGATTTTTGGTCAAGAATAATTTTTCTATTTTGTCTATATCCATTTGATGAACCAATGGGGCAATACTAGCCATACAACTGGCGATAGAGTTTTTGGATGCAATGGGGTAGTTTGACTCAGGAAATAGAAGAACATTCTGACTCTGAACAGAGAAGGAGACTAATAGCACTAAGCTAAAGGATAGAAATATATGTTTCACAATAAGTTATATTAGTGATAAGTGTGTATTTGAACAATATGGAGTTATCTAAAACTAATAAAAATAATAGATTAAAAATCAATTTTTTCGACGAGTAGAGGCTTTAATTCAACAAATGACAAATATTCAATTGGAACTGAAAGTTATAGTAAAAAATAACATAGGTTATGGAAATCCAATATTTTACCATAGAATGTAGTAGTACTGTTGATAACTTACAGTATTTATTACTAGTTTTACGTGTATAAATTATAGAAACAAAAGACACATTATGTATCCTAATTTAAGGTATGCGATATACGATTTGATTGGGCTGGATGTGCCCGCTTTAGGCTTAGTACAGACGTACGGGTTTTTGTTAGCACTGGCATTTTTGTCTAGTGGATGGGCATTGACTTCTGATTTGAAAAGGAGAGAAGCCGCTGGTCTACTGACAGGCATTGAAGAAGAGGTAGAAATGGGAAAGCCTTTAGGGGCAGGAGATGTTATTAGCAATGCCTTACTAGGTTTTTTATTTGGATTTAAGGGTATTTATGCCATGATGCACCCCAGTCTGTTTATTGGGGCAGATGCTAAAGATTATTTATTGACCTTCAATCATGGGTATTGGATTACTGGTATACTGGTAGCAGGGTTAGCGGTTTGGTTCAAATTCAGAGAAAAGAAAAAAGAACAGGCAGAATATCCTACCCCAACTACTATACAGCGTTTAGTGATGCCACATGAGCGTGTTGGGGATATTGTTATTATAGCCGCTATTAGTGGTATTTTGGGTTCTAAGTTGCTCTACATGACAGAGAATACTTATACTACAATGGAAGCTGCTATGAACGACTTTTTTAGTGGGAGTGGTTTGTCTGTCTATGGAGGAATGATCGCAGGGTTTTTAGCCGTTTCTTATTACATTCATAAAAAACAAATTCCCTTCAGACAGCTATTGGATGCGTCTTCTCCAGCTATTTTTATAGCTTATGGAGTTGGCCGTTTGGGGTGTCATTTCTCAGGGGATGGAGACTGGGGAGATACCAATCGATTCGAAAAACCTTTTGCGTGGTTACCAGATTGGCTTTGGGGATATCGTTATCCCAATAACGTAATCAATGAAGGACAAGCAATGGAAGAGTGTTATTATCCTAAAGAAATGGGAGACTTTTGTCATCAGTTAGCAGAACCTGCTTTTGTTACACCTGTTTACGAGTTTATTATGTCGGTCATTATCTTCTTAATTTTATGGAAGCTAAGACATAGCATTAGGGCTCATGGGTTGTTATTCTTTATTTTCTTGATTTTTAATGGGCTAGAGCGTTATTTGATAGAAATTGTTCGCCTGAACGATGATTACCAAATGGCAGGTCTAGAATTATCTCAAGCACAATACATTGCTATTGTTTTGTTCTCTATAGGTGTAGTGGGCACTATATTGATGTATAGAAAACAACGGGAGTTGGTAGCCGCAGAGCGAGAATTGTAGTATACTAGAGATAAAAAATATATAGATTGAAGCCACTAAATATACTCCATATTTAGTGGCTTTA
>CAYOJF010000092.1:0-15539 GCA_964404215.1 uncultured Aureispira sp.
TTTATGCCGTGGACAGGATTTGTGCAAACATTGGAAATAACTTATTTCTTAACTTCTCAAAAAAGCATTTTTAGTTATTATTATTTTTGAACGATTACTTATTATCATAAAAAACGGAAAATGAAGACACTAGACTACCTGAAAGTTTTTTAGAAGGAAGCCTCTTCTACGCCGTTTATATTATTATACAAAAAAATGGAAAGCAATACCCCTAATTTGATTAACAGTCAATGGGTTAAGAAGGAAGCGGTATTTAGTCCATTATTAGATATAAATTCATTCAACATTACTTTACAACAATTCCGTCAATACTTTTTCTATTTCTAGTGTATTGTAGGTACAGTTTTCGACACCAAAAGTAATAGTCGCCTCTTCTTTGTTCGCTACCAATTCGCCTTCTCGAGCCCATGCGTGTGTCATTGCCAAATCTTTCATTACAGGACGAGTCACTGTAAATTGAGCCAACTCACGACACATCAATGCCACTTCCGAAAAAGTACCTTCTACGTTATTACGCAACTGCTTGGAGCTTACATACAAATCTGTAGAGATGATGTGCTGTCGCTCAATATCTACAATCAATGGAATCGCATATCCACCTACTCCATTCAAATCAAATTTGTTAGCTACCGTCTTGATATCAAAGGTTTTATATTCGCTCGTCGCTTGCTCTCTCCACATCCATCCAGCATGAGCCGTCATTTCTGCGAAGGTTTCTCCAGAATAGCGATTAATCTGGACTGCCAAATATTTGACATTTGATTTCAATGCACTCATGGTAATGTCTACAAATTCTGCGGCTCCTTTTGGAGCGTTCTGCAAATCACCAGAATGGCAGATTCCTCCATCCTTCAAATTGGTATAACTCACATGACCAACATAATTAAAATTAGTGTCATACTGAATGACAGACAAATCCAAATCAGTCCGCTTTGTCGACTGTTTCCAGTAGACAAAAAGACGTAACACTTTGCTCAAATCAATCTCAACTCGTGTACCTCGTCCTACCGTCAATAGACCATCCATAGCTTTGCGTTGCTGCAAGGGTACAGTATAATCTGTCAAACGTTCATCTATCCATATTTTTTCCTCTCTCCAGTTTTCTCGTTGAGCCAGTTGATTATGAATGGCTGTTTTGATGACTGTAATGATTTTATTCAACTCCAGATCAGTCAAAGCTCCAAAGGCATTATTGTTTAATACTTTCATTTTGCCTTTCTTATTGATGATCGTACGACAGGCTGCTTCATTGATAGTATCAAAATAATTGTCCAATACCAATAAATTTTTCAAAGCAACTTGATCTATCTTTTCTTCGAAAGCAAATAAAATAACTTCCAACTGTTCTGGAAACCTACGCAATACTTCATGCAATCTACGAGCAAAAACACCAGGTTTTTTATTCAAATGTTGCAATAATACATGCACCTCTTTTTGAGCAATTAATTGTTCTATTTTAGAATTATAGGTTTCAATTTTACCATTGCGTAACGCATCAAAAACATGAGCTACACGAGGAAATTGTTTTGCATATTCACTTGGGTGCAAGTAACGTCCTATTTCCAACCATAATCCTTTGTACTGTTTCACATCTTCTGGCAAACCATAGGATTCTTCTAATACTTTCAGAATGGCTTTACGTGCAGGACGGGACATTTTAGGAAATTTTATTTTCTCTGACAAGCTAATATCTGTAGCCGTCACTGCTGCAAATAGACGTAAGATATCTGTAGCTGTATTAGCCAACTTAGTAATAGCTTCCCAGTCTTTTTGGTTCCAATAATACTTCAAAACCAACGCTTGTGTTTCCTTGAATACAATCTGTTGACCATCCAATACTTCAGCTCCAAAAAAGGACAACAAGGCTTCCAAATCTGTATATAAAGCTTCTTTGATAGAAGATTTAGCATAGACTAAGTTTTGTAAATAAGCCTTCAATTCATCTTCTAAATTTTCTTCATAAACTAAAGTCAGATCATGCCATACTGTAGTGGTATCTATCACTTTTTTAGATTGTGCCTCAGCAGCTTTTGACCACAGGTCAGCAGACATCATTTGTGTAATAGGATCTGCCCCAAATTCATTGGTATCAAACAACCACTTTGGTACTTTAGTACCGTTTGATAACGCAGGTACATCAGGATACCAGTCCAATATATTAGAGCAGTAACCAATGATTCTTTTGGTATAATAAACCTCATCATCAGGAGTTGCCTCAGGGAAATTCTGAAACAAAGCGACATAAGTTACCTTCCCACCTTTTCGAGTCGCTAAAGTATGCATCAAATGTTTATAATCTAATAAAAAAGTAGGTGAGATCGTCTGTAATAATTCAGGATTAGTCAAACGATACCCCATTTCAGCCAACTCAGCGACAAAAGCTAACTTTTGTTTCATTGTTAATCCTTTGCCTTTAGGCATTGCCAAAATATTCAATCGGTTAAGTGCTATCGTTTTCATCTCTATTGGTATTATCTTTTAATGTTTCCTGCCGAGTGACTTCTTTGACTCGGCAGGGCATCCTCTATTTCAAAGTCAATATCAAGTTGTTTTCTTTCGTTGACAATACAAAGATTAGACACTCCTACGCAGTCTTTTTGCGTAGTTTATTTTTTTTGTTATTTTTATTGAAAACAATTAAAATCCTAGCTTATGCCTGCCAATAGAAACGCCCTCATTCGTTACAAAACCATTGACAAATGTCTACAAAGGAGAAATCGAAAATGGACCTTAGAAGACTTGATAGATGCTTGTTCGGATGCTCTTTATGAATATGAAGGGATAGACAAAGGAGTCAGCAAGCGTACGGTACAGAGCGACATCCAAACGATGAGAAGTGACAAATTAGGTTATAATGCTCCTATTATTGTCATTGACAAAAAATACTATACCTACGAAGACCCCAACTATAGTATTACTAATATTCCATTATCTGAACAGGATTTAGGTCTTCTTTCGGAATCTATTGCGATGCTAAAGCAATTCAAGGGGTTTTCACACTTTCGTGAATTAGAAGGTATGGTTCAGAAACTAGAAGATCATGTCTATTCGCAGCAGTCTGCAACGAATCCTGTTATTGATTTTGAAAAGAATGATAATCTTAAGGGGTTAGAGTACCTCGACCCTATCTATCAGACAATTATCAAACAAGAACCGATTGATATCACCTACCAATCTTTCAAAGCCAGAAAAGCCAGCACTTTTACATTTCACCCCTATCTACTCAAAGAGTTTAGAAATAGATGGTTTGTGATTGGCAAACGAGATCGAGAACCCACTATTCTTAATCTAGCCTTAGATAGAATTATTGATATTATACCTAATGAAGAGGTGATTTATCAATTAGGTGATTTTGATAGCGAATCCTATTTCAAAAATGTAATTGGGGTTTCTGTTAGTAATAATGTGGAAACACAATCCGTCGTTTTATTTGTCAACCACAAACATGCCCCTTATATTTTAACCAAACCACTCCATCATTCGCAGAAAGTCATCCAAAAAGACCACTATGGTGTTACCATCTCGTTAGATGTACAGCTGAATTTTGAACTAGAAAAAGAAATACTTTCCTATGGAGAAGCCGTACGAGTCCTCGCCCCCAATCGGCTCAAACGAAACATTAGAGAAAGGCTAGAAAATGCAAACGAAAACTATCAGAGTGAATTGACAGACAAGGGTATTTCTGTCGCTTTCAAGCGATTGGCATATAAAGGTCTAGCGATTTTTCACCATACCTATACCCAACGAGAGATAAGACATATCAGTCGTCAGCTTAATCGATTTTTCCAAAATAAAATTCCTTCCCAAGTAGATTTATTAAGTTTAGACAAAAACTTATTGAATGTAGTTATCAATAAAAATATCACGCAAATCATTCGTAAAAAAAATAAAAACCTTCAGTTAATACAAGCGACTTATTTTGATAACGCCCCTATAGAACAACAACACTTCAATTGGCACCAATCTACCCAATTCACCACTTATTCATCTAGTCTTATAGTCCATTTGCATCTTAGTGATATTGACGAAAAAAACGGTTTACAATCTTTTCTATTGGGTTCACACAAGCATATCCACACCCCTCAGAATATTGATTTGATTAGTGAAAATAGTTTTGGATTTAAACAAGAGGCTAGCAAGGGAACAGCTTATATCTTTTCGCCATTACTACTAACCAAATTTGAACCTGCTCGTAGCCCTAATCGAAAAATCATACGATTGGCTTTCGCTAGTGAATAAATAGTAGTCCCTATTGCAAATTAAGATAAATTTAGACCTGCTATTTCTTAGATGAGAATATCTGGGAGATACTTTCAATCTTATTCTTTTCATTCTAACGTTTGTTTGGGAGACTGCTTAATATTTTATTGTAATTTGAGACAAACACTAGAAGTTTTCAATTTATTTTGAAACTTTTATATGTTCATTGGCGTATTATTGAACAACCATTCAATTTAAATTAAAAAATCACAATGAAAACTCTCCTCTCCATCCTATGCTTATGCCTAAGTATAATTATTCCTTGCTTTGCTCAAGATAACGCTTTCTATACTCAAGCAAATCAGCAAATAGAGCAATATCAAAAAGAAAAAAATACAGAAGCTCTCCTCATTCTATTGCAAAAAGTACAAAGTCAATCTATTACAGACTTTGGTAAGGAAGATTCTATTTATGCCCATTATACCGATCTACTAGGTGATGTGTACAGCTATCTTGGTCAGTACAAAGAAGCAACAGACGCTTATTTAGAAGTCAAAGAGTTTTATAAAAAATCAACAGGTGAAAACAGTACTATTTATGCTACTCACCTCAATAAGATGGGCTATTTTTTTTATGAGACCAATGACTATAACAAAACTAAAGAATACTACACTGCTGCCCGCAGTATATACGAAGCCAATAATGCCAATAATACGGAAGAATACGCTCTTGTTCTATATCACCTAGGTTTACTTTTTAGAAAAAATTTCCAGCAAGATTTAGCAGAACCCTTATATCAAAAGTCTAAAGAAATATACGAAAGTCAGAAAAAAGTTAATCTAACAGAATACTTAAATGTAATAGAAGAACTTGCATGGACCTATACAGTCACTCGTCGAATTCCCAAGGGGATAGAGTTGTTATTAGAAGCAAAACAGGATTTTTCGAAAAAATATGGTACCAATAATATGCAATATGCAGCTCTTCTAAATCGATTGGCGATGGTATATAGTCGTGCTAGAAAACAAGATTTAACTGAAAAATATTATTTAGAAGCGAAAAAAATAGCTGCTAAGATAGAAGGTAAAGAAAGTCCTTTCTACTCTAGTATGCTCAATAATTTAGCCCTGCTACATATGTCCCGACAGCAGCACGAAAAAGCGGCTATCTTATTTGCAGAAGCAGAAGTAGTAAGAGAAAAAAATCCAAATTTGGATCAATCTATGCACGTTTCTTTCTTGAAAAACTATGCATTTACTTGTCTAAAGATAGATAAACCTGATTTAGCATTATTAAAATGTCACAAGGGACTCCTTATCTCTTCAGGGCAAAATATGAGTCATCATATTACACAAGAATGGGCAGATAGTATATTCAATACCAATCATCGTTCTCCTAGATATTTGCAAAAAACATTAGAAATACTACAAGCTTACTACAGATATTTTGAATATAAAAAAGATAGAAACAAACAAAAGATCATTTCTAATCTAGGACTAAAACTAGTTCAAAAAAGACAGAAAAACATCTATAGTGCCAAAGACCAATCTTGGTTTCTGAATAAACAAGCAGTATGGTCCTATTGGGCTATTGATTGTTTAGATCCAGCATTAGAATCAGAAGAAGGTTTTAGGATAGCAGAGCATAGCAAATCTATTATATTGCTTAATGCAACAAAAGCTAAAGACAAAGTCAAAATAGGTAACCTACCTGATTCTCTCGCTAAAAAAGAAGCGGCTTTTTTCAAAAAACGATCTAAAGTAATTGCTCAATTGGCGGAGAGTAGGACTGTACAAGAAAAAGAAGGTCTAAAAAAAGAATTATTGCAAATAAATCAAGAAGTTGATGACTTCCTGCTATTTCTAGAAAAATCCTATCCTGCTTATGCTAATCTCCGAAATCAAACCAATCCTGTTGATATTAAAGCATTGCAAAAAATGTTAGGAGAAGAAACTGCATTGATTGAATATCTAGTGGTATCAAGAAATGAGTTGAATGTATTTTACGTAGATCATCAAACAGTAAAGTGGGTGAAATTGCCCATCAAATTAAAAGATTTATCTAAAAATATAGATAGTCTGCACCAGTCTCTTAGTGATTATGCAATGCTCTCCCAAAACCCCAAAAAAAGCTATGCAAACTATACGGGACTGGGTCATTGGTTTTACAGAGAACTACTAGCTCCTGTCTTGGACAGTATTGCCCCTTCCATCAAAAATTTGGTCTTTGTTCCTCATTTCAAATTAGGACATTTACCTTTTGAAGTATTTTTGACAGAGAGTGTATCTCAAGATAAAAAAATGAATTATGCTACACTTCCCTATCTATTGAATACATATAATATCAGCTATAATTATTCAGCTAGGCTTTGGCAAGAAAACAGTCTTAAAGTTCCTCAAAGAAATAATGGCGAATTGTTAGGAATAGCTGCTCGCTATGATAGTACGGTATCTCCTTTGAGATTGCCAGCCTACCAAGATATTAGGAAACAACTCATTGCACTCCCCTCTGCAAAAAAAGAGGTAGAACTATTAGAACAAAATTATGCTGGCTTTTTTGCTTATGGAAAAGATGCTTCAGAAAAAATATTTAAAGAAAATGCTAAAAACTATAGTATTATTCACTTAGCTATGCATGGTATTTTAGATAAAAAATCACCTATATTATCTTCCTTAGCCTTTACAGAAGATAAAGACAGTATAGAGAATAATTTTCTACAAGCCTATGAAATTTCTAAACTAAAACTGCCTTCCAATCTAGTAGTGCTATCTGCTTGCGAAACTGGTTATGGGCGTTTTGAAAGAGGGGATGGAATAGCCTCTTTAGCACGTTCTTTTATGTATGCTGGCGTTCCTGCTATGGTAGTTTCATTATGGCAAGTCAATGATTTCACTACTTCCGAAATCATGCAATTGTTTTATAAAAATCTAGCAGCAGGTATGCCTAAAGATGAGGCTCTACGAAGTGCTAAAATTGCTTATCTAAAGCGAGCTCAAGGGGTAGCTGCTCACCCTGCTTTTTGGTCTCCATTTGTCCAAATGGGAAATACACAAGCTATCTATATTCAGAAAAAAAATAGCAATTGGTATTGGTGGTTAGCAGGTAGCTTACTAGCTCTTTTAGGACTGGGATGGTTTTTCAAACGAAGAAGCAATAAATAAGCATAATAGGTAACAGTTGCTACTAAAAAATGTCCAAATAAATTGCCTAATTGGTCGTGAACAAGATTTAGAGCAAGGTAGCCTTGAGATTCATAATATAACTGTTCCAACAACAATCTTGATAGTCTGTCAGCATATGAAAAAGCAAACCTATAGCAATTAGACGTGTTTGGGAAGGAAAAAGAAATAATACATAACATCCAATAGCTGGATAACTGTGTAGCGGATGAAAACCAATACTGCATCGAGTAGGGTCAAAAATCGGACTTGCCAACAAGTGATCTAAATCAACCAAAATAGTACTTGCCAAGATCAACCATACTCGCTGCCACTCGTCCTTCCAAAATAGCCATGCTAAAATGCCTGGTGCCAAAAAGTGAAGTCCATAGTGTATACTAAATTGAAGATATTCTAGTATTGAAATGTAGGTCGTTGGGGACATATTAGTAGTTGGAACTTAGAGCATGTTTAAAATTATGTTTTTTGATAATGTGAGTACTATTTTTTTGCTAATTAAGATAAATTTAAACATGCTCTTAATTTACTAAAGTATTAATAATCTCTTTTACTTTATTTTGGGTACTACTGGACTCTTTCCATTCATTTAGCTCCAGTAAATTCATATAATCAATGAACTGCTTTCCTATATTCGAACTGGGATAGTTTTTAACAATATACTGATAAGCTTTTTTGAAATCTGCTTTCAAAAGTTGCTCCTCATCAAAAACAGGTGTATTTTCAGTCCCCTTTAGTAGTACAGTCAAATCTGTTTTGAGATAAGCCTGTGCGTCTCCATACCAAACAAAACCTTCATTTTTTGCTACAAAATAATTCCATGACAAAACCCATCGAGCCATTTCTAAGGGTGTAATCAACAACGCACCGTTTTCTTTCCAATAAGTGTTTTCATCCAACTCTTGCTGCCCCATATAAGCTCGCATAATGGAAGAACACTCTCTAAAAAAGACTCTAAAAACAGCATCTAAATCTTTTTTGAGTACCAACTTACCTTCCTCCAAAGCAAATCGAATAGCATTGGCTTCTAGCTGTTGCGTAAAAGCATCTTGATCCATATTGACTGTTTGGTAATGTTTCAAATCAGTCGCTATATTCTGATATGCTCCCAAACTACGTAAACTGATCTGCTTCATCACCTTGTCATGTAATGCACTAAAAGCAATATAAGCCGCATCACAAGTTTTGGTATTACTCTTATCTGCAAATCGAATCTTAAACTGTTCTAGTGCTGTTCCTACACTATTGATATTAGAAGGGCTAAGCTGATTTATATAATTTTTATAGCTCTGCAAAGCACTTTCGTAAACGATTTCTTTGGCTTCTTTTTTTTCTTTTTTGGACAAATCTGCTGCTTGGTTATTCGCAGCCAGCAATTCTCTAGCTTCCGCTTCTTTTGCCAATACTCTGTTCTCAATCTCTCCTACAAAACTAACTAAGCCTCCAAATATCCATCCTTCTGCTGTTCGGGGGGATCGTACCTTGTACCAATGAGCTTCATATTGTTTATTTCGATAAGAGACCGATGTCATAAAGCTAGTGCTATCGTGCAAATATTCTAGCAAAACATCTGGGGGTAATGTTTCTAACACCTCTGCTTCCTGATCAGGAGTCGCCCGAATACGCAAATAACTAGTTTGCGGACGCATAAATCGACGTTCTTTTTTCTCTTCTGTTGTGACTTCGTTTTTTTCAATTGTCACAGCTGGTTGGTCTGATGGATCTTCACCACAAGACGTTAGCAATAATAAGATTAGACTAAAAAAAAAGCCGCTATATCGGAAATAAAGAAACATGAATATTCATTTATGAGTTGTGGCAACAAATGTGTTTACCAACTATTTTGTGTATATTAGACCTGATTACAAAATCATTTGCCTCTTGCTATAAGTGTAAAAATAGTAAAATTAACTGGAGCAGCAGTAATTCTCAAAAGTCTAAAACGTTGAATCCACCAACATCAATCATAAATTACCTCCTACAAGGATTTTTATTATTACTTGGAATTGCTTTTCTAGTTAGTGGGGGATATCTACTATCATTAGATTATGAAGAATTTACGATTCAGGCATTGTCTATTGCCGAAAAACCTAACTGGAAAACTTATTTCCAATCTAGTATTTTTCCTGCCAATCGTTTTCTTTGGTTGAAAACCATCCTTCCCTGCCTAGCACCTTTTTATTATGGATTACTTTGGGTAGTTTATCAAAAAAGCTTTACGATTAGTAATCAAATTTATCAATTTAGCATTCGAACTAGAGATATTTTATCCGCTTGTTTTTATTTCCCTAATAAATCAGAACGGCTATTCATTCGTTTACTTTTTTTGTTATTTGCCACTAGAGGGATTTGGCAGCTCTATCATTACGAATTGCAATACGATGAAGCTTGGACTTATAACCATTTTATTTCTAAAGGTTTTCTGGTATCTGCTATCAGCCCCAATAATAATCATATTTTGTATACCCTATTTGCCAGTTTATTCGACTGGCTACCAATTGCCTCAAAATATGCTATTCGACTCCCTATTTGGTTAGGAGGCCTCCTTTTTAGTGGTATTTTCTATGGTATACTCAGGAGACATTTGGGATGGAAATTAGCTCTGGTAGCTATTAGCTGCTTCGTTTTTTCTCCTGCTGTCTCTTTTTATAGTCTATATGCCCGTGGGTATATTTTTCAGATTGGGTTCACGCTCATTGCTTGGGGGGCACTTTGGAGGCTAGTAGATCATTCTCCTTTCAAAAACTACTATTGGAGTGTTTGGGCCATTGCCAATATTTTAGGCATTTATAGTGTTCCTACTCATTTTTATGCTTGGTTAGGATTAAATCTGGTTACACTTCCTTTTCTTATCTTTTTCTCTCAATTATCTGTCCGTAAATGGATAATCGCTAACGTTAGTATTATCGCCTGTTGTATCATCCTATTCGCTCCATTATTGGTAACCAATGGACTAACTATACTAGTACATGCTGCTAGTGGACAAACAGTAATAGGAGAATCTTTCTGGGAATATCAAAATAGAGTTTCGGATTGGCTACTAATAGGAGGTGGTCGAGGCACATTAGTCTACCCCGCCTTTTGCCTATTAATATTGCTCAGTCTGGGGTTAGTTTATTATTACAGAAACAATACCCACCAACTCTTTCCAGCAGTGAGTTGTCTCATGTTTCTATCTCTCCCAACCTTAGTGGGCAGTATACTAGGAGGGCATACACCATATAGAGCTTGGTGTTTTTTGACTATCTTTATTGTATTGCTACCATCTCTCATCATACATACACTGCGATTTTACCGATATGTCAATAGCATTGCTTTTGTAGTAGCATTAGCTGGCATATTATTTACAGGTTGGCGATCTGAGGTTCATTATTTTATCCACTGGAGCGAAAATCTAGATCGAGAAGCTATTCGAATTGCCAATGTATTATTAGAACATGAAGTAGACACTTGTTATTTTTTTTCTAATTATGATAAGCCGCTCTTAGTTTACTATTTTAAGCAAAAACAAAGACACTTGTCGGCTCCGATGGCATTTCCAACAAGCAAGGATTATCGTCCGTTCTTAAAGGAAGAAATTCAATATCCTGCCGTGCTCTGGGACAAAGACGATTATCAAGCAACTACAGTAGAAAAAGAATGGATAGAAGAATACTACCCTACTGTTTGGTATAAAAATGAGCGAATAGAAGTTAGAGCTCCGAATTAAGCTTTTTTTTCGTAAAATTAATAACAGTCAAGACTAAAAATAGGGTACTGACAGTAATCGGTAGCTTCCCTAATTGTGCTTCCATACTGGTATCTAATAACCAATCTGTCATACTTCTAGGACTAACTCGAATCATAAAAAGAATAAAACCAATGATACCTCCCAATAACAAAGTTATTTTCTTTATATGATTTGTTTTATGTAGACCGTCAAAAAGACTTAAAAAACCCACATAACCAAATATTCCAAAAATCATACTTACTACTACTAGTATAAAATCAAGAGACCACTCTGCATTTTCTAATAAAAATACCCCCCATAAACAAGTTAGAAACAAAAGCCATGTTGCTGGAACAACCCCAACTAGTAAAATAAGATATAATAAATTTTGTATGATAGAATTATTCTTTATTTCTTCCATTTTCTGGCATTTATCACACAAAAACTATTTCTCTTCTTTTATCTGATACAATGCTTGTCCATTCCAAATGTAGTATTTTTCTGTCTGTTCCGTTACTTTTCTTCGCTTATTGGTCGAAATTGATCCTGATTCGTTCCTAGCAATAATCTGCTGACTTCGCCCCTCTGGATCAGATGGATAGATGAAGTATTGACTTGAAAAATACTTATCCGAAAAACCATTACTCAACAAACGTATTTCATGAAGCTTTCGTCCAGTCCAAAAAAGAACAGATTCAGCCGAGACACCTCCACAATAGCCGTCACTAAAAGCTAATTCTAAAACCTCTCGTATATTACGTATGCCCCTATTTCCAGTAGCCAATAGTTGTGTTTTGGTATAAATATTCCCTGCTGCCTCTATTTCAATACCATCAATCAACTGATTATTTTTACAAGCATTGACATACAGACGAATGCTCTCATCTTGGTAGCCACCTCTATCAACTATCCCAATAGAAGCAATACCATACAAGAAGTACAATGTGCTATCTCGTCTAGACACCGCCTTATTGACCGCTATGTGTCCTCCCCAGATATAAGCTTGTTTCATTCCATCCTTATGTTGGTAGGCAACTTGATACCAGTTTGTCAAAAAACCATTAATTTTGACTCGATCTTTCATTCGAGCCAATATAGTCAGTTTAGTTCCTATCAATAAGCTATCCTCTACAACAGGGACTGAATCAATCTGACTATAAACAGGTGCTTGGGGTATCAGCACAACAGGTTCGCTACCAACCTCAAAAGTTCGATAAAGTGTATAAAACGTATAGTCATCCGCTTGACTAAAAAGTGCCGTAAAAGGCATCAATATGAGTATTATAATCCATTTCATAGTATACGATAGGACAAAAAAAGAGCCAGTTTCTATGGATATAGAAACCAGCTCTTCTATTAGAACTTGTTTAGAAATTAATTTGATTAATCATTCCCGCTATCCAATACATCTAAGATACGGTTCAAGTGATCGGTATTATTAAAATTAATAACAATTTGTCCTTTCCCAGCTGAATTTGCCTTCAATGTTACTTTTGTACTCAAGTAAGAAGCTAGATGGTCTTGTACTTTTTGGTGAGCAGTAGGTAGCTTTGGTTTAGGTTTGGCAGCGTTGTCAGATTTACCGCCTTCTCTATGCCACTTCATCAATGCTTCAACTTCCCTAACAGACATTTTTTTCTGAACAATATCTTTAAATACTGCCAACTGAAAAGCAATATCTTCTGTCCCCATCAATGCTTTAGCATGTCCCATGCTAATATCACCTATTTTCAGAGCACTCTGAATACTTTCTGGTAGCTTCAACAAACGGGTATAGTTCGTTATAGTCGTTCGTCCTTTCCCTACTCGTTCTGCCATCTCTTTGTGTGTCAACTCGCATTCTTCCATTAGTCGACCATAGGTAATAGCAATTTCGATTGGGTTCAGCTCTTGACGTTGGATATTTTCAATCAACGCCATTTCTATCATCTCTTGGTCATTCGCTAGACGAACATAAGCAGGTACCGCCTGCATGCCTGCCATTTTAGAAGCTCTCAAACGGCGTTCTCCAGAAATAAGTTGGTATTTCCCTCCTCCTAAATGACGAACAGTGATCGGTTGAATCAATCCGTGTACCTCTATCGAATCCGATAGTTCTTGTAATGCTTTAGGCTCAAAATCAACCCTTGGCTGAAATGGATTGACCTCTATCGCCGTCAATTCTATTTCTGCTACAGCACTAGATAGATTATTAACGAGTTCTTGTTTATCTTGTTCCGTATTAATGTTGGTATCAATACTTCCTAGTAAGGCACCAATTCCTTTACCTCTATTTTTGCGTTTTGCCATCTGTATTTAATCGTATTTTACTTGTTTGTCCTCAAAGATAAGAAGAGTGTCCCACTTTTTAGGGGTAATAATAAACATTATTAGATGTTATTACAAGGTTCCTCTTCGAGCTTGTTCTGCTTCAATAGATTCAAACAAGGCTTTGAAGTTTCCTTTACCAAAAGATTGAGCTCCTTTTCGTTGTATAATTTCAAAAAATAACGTGGGGCGATCTAAAACTGGTTTCGTAAAAATCTGTAGTAAATATCCCTCTTCATCTCTGTCTACCAAAATCCCTAATTCTTTTAGTTTCAATATTTCTTCATCAATTTCACCAACTCTATCCAGTACCGTATCATAATAACTACCAGGAACATATAAAAACTCTACTCCTCTTGCCTTCATTTGGGTCACCGTATTGACAATATCATCAGTTGCTACCGCAATATGCTGTACCCCAGCTCCATTATAAAAATCTAAATATTCTTCAATTTGAGATTTTTTGCGTCCTTCTGCTGGCTCATTAATAGGGAATTTGACTCTACCATTGCCATTCGTCATTACTTTTGACATAAGGGCTGTGTACTCGGTAGAAATATCTTTATCATCAAAACTGACCAAATTTGCAAACCCCATTACATTAGCATAATATTCTACCCAAGTATTCATCTCTCCCCAACCAACATTACCAACCATGTGGTCAATATATTTCAATCCTAAATCTGTTGGCTGATAAGCTGACTCCCACTTCTGAAAACCAGGTAGGAAAATGCCGTTATAATCTTTACGCTCTACAAAAATATGAACGGTCTCACCGTAAGTATAAATACCTGAACGAACTACTCGTCCATGCTCATCTTCCTCGACGGTAGGTTCCATAAACGACTTACCACCTCTCTTAGTAGTTTCTTCATAAGCTTTTGTGGCATCGTCTACCCACAATGCAACTACCTTGACACCATCTCCGTGTTCATTAATGTGTTTTGTAATCGGACTCTCTGCTACCATAGGCGTCGTGAGTACCAATCTAATTTTGCCCTGCACCAATACATAAGAAGTGCGATCTTTTAGTCCTGTTTCTAGACCAGCATAAGCCAATTCTTGAAACCCAAAAGCTGTTTTGTAGTAGTGTGCTGCCTGTTTAGCATTACCCACATACATTTCTACATAATCAGTCCCTAATAATGGCAAAAAGTCTTCTGCAGCATCAAATATTTTCTCTATTCCTAATGTCTGTTCTATGTTACTCATTTTGTTATTTTTTCCAACTGTAACTGCTAACTTAATTAACAATTAATAATGATTTAATTAATAATTATTCCTCACAAACGTGCTGAATGATGCTATTTTGTTGTTGATTTCTTAATCATGGGTGGTTATTTCTACTGAGTCATTGAATAAAGCTATACCATTCACTAACACTATATCCCTCTTAATTCCAAATACTTGATACTTACTACTAAGTACTTGCTTCTCAAATCCCACCCACTTAAAACTAATGCAACCAAGAAAGGTAATAGTCTGGATCTTCCATCTCTAATGCCGCTTCTGTTATTTGGAATGGACGAAACGGATCAACCATCACTGCCAGCTCTTCTGTATCTTCTACTCCTATACTTCGTTCTGCTGCTCCAGGATGAGGACCATGCGGGATACCTCCTGGGTGAAGGGTTATTTGTCCTTTTTCGATATTATTTCTACTCATGAAATCTCCATCTACATAATAAAGCACCTCATCCGAGTCAATATTACTATGATTGTAAGGGGCAGGGATACCATTAGGATGATAGTCATACTTACGTGGACAGAAAGAACAGACTACAAAGCCAGCCGCTGCAAATGTCTGATGTACTGGTGGTGGCTGATGAATACGTCCCGTAATCGGTTCAAAATCGTGAATAGAAAAAATATAAGGGTAATGATACCCATCCCAACCTATCGCATCAAAGGGATGTGTCGCGTAAGTATAAGGGAATATCATTCCCTGCTTCTTAATCAACACCTTGAAATCGCCCTCTTCGTCATTTGTTTTAAGATTCTGAGGCGTGCGAATATCTCTCTCACAAAACGGAGCGTGCTCCATCAATTGTCCCTGCTCGTTTTGGTAACGCTTCGGAAAACGGATTGGGCTAAAAGACTCTACTACCAACAGTCGGTTTTGCTCTGTCTCAAAAGAAATTTGATAG
>CAYOJF010000092.1:15549-20172 GCA_964404215.1 uncultured Aureispira sp.
ATAGTTCCTCTCGGCAAAATAATATAGTCTCCATACTCAAAAGGCAATTCTCCATAAATCGTATGAACCGTTCCTTTCCCCTCATGTACAAAAAGCAGTTCGTCGGCATCAGCATTCTTAAAAAAATAGTCCATTTCCGCTCCTTTAGGGGCAGCAACTCCTACATGCAAATCACTATTGACTAGCATAGTCACCCGACTCTCAAGGTAATCATCAGTTGGCTTTGCCTTAAATGTCTGAAAAGACAAGGCTTTCAAATTTTTATCTACAGCAATCTTTGGTGCCACACTATATGGTTCTCCTATTTCTTTGACTAAAGTCGGAGGGTGTGCATGATAAATATTAGAATAAATTGCAGAAAATCCTTCTGTACTCACTAGCTCTTCAGCATATAGCTCACCATTAGGTTTTCTAAATTGTGTATGTCTTTTGGGTGGAATACTTCCCAGTTTAGTGTAAAATGCCATATACTTTTTTTTTGGTTGTAGATTCTAAACAAAAATACCAAAAATAGTAAGGACGACCAATTATTAGAGGCTATTACTACACACAAAAAGAGCTTTCAATCTAGTTAGATTAAAAGCTCTTCAAATAATTATTTATAATATACTAGCAATGACCACAACTGATTTTACCTAGTGAGCAGAAATATCTTTTTCTGGTTGAGTTTCCTTGTGCTCTTCAATCAAAAAAATCTGCTCGCTCACCACTTCTATACAGCTCCATTCATGTCAATCGCTACTACCTATTTCACTATAATTTCTGTGGGTGATTGATCTGGACGAGCATAGTTCATCCGAGCCAACTGTTTGGGTAAATGATACGCATCAAGACCACTAACAGTTACTGTTTCGGCACCGTTCAAGTCTACAAATCCATCCTTGGTTACTAGTTGTTCTGGCAAAATCAATTCTCTAATTTTGCCTAATATCAAAATAGTCCCATTGGCTTTGATAGGAATTTCTTCCACCAGTTCCATACCCATTTTTACTACAGCCTGTTTGACATAAGGTGCATCAAACTCATTGATATACTCTTCTTCTAGGCTTGTTTTGTCAAACTCTGAGATACCAGCCTCATATTTCGCAGAGGTATGGTGAGCCTCTTTGATAATTGATTGGTTAACATGATTGATCGTATAAATCCCCGTCTCCTTAATATTTGCATAGGTATTGCGAGGGACTGTTGTTGGGCGTAATACCATACCAATCAAAGGAGGATTGGACCCAAAATGAGTGACAGAGCTAAATATAGCAACATTAGTTACTCCTTCCTTATCTTTTGTGCCAATCAAATTAGCAGATTTGTACCCCGTGATACTATTAATAAGATTGATACGATATAAGTGATGCATTTTCTCAATCGCTTCTCTTGTTATTATTGTATTCATACTTCTCTGTACTCTATTTTATATTTTTTTAATCGCTCCCATTCCTCCATCTAAGGCAACTACTTGACCTGTCATCCAGCTAGATTTATCGGTCACTAAAAAGGTAGCTAACTCGGCAACATCTTGCGGTTGTCCAATTCTATTCAATGGATGTCTTCCATCTGCTGCCTCAACCTGCTTTTCATTGCGTAATAGTCGAGCTGCTAAATCTGTCTGCGTAATCGAAGGAGCAATCGCATTGACTCGAATAGTAGGTGCCCATTCTGCCGCCAGGCTTCGAGTCAACCCCTCTATGGCTCCTTTTGCAACTGCTACAGAAGCATGGAATCCCATCCCTGTTTGTACGGCTACTGTACTGAACAAAACCACTGCTGGGTTTTCTGCTGCTTTGAGCGACTTATAGTACCCTTGTAATACCTTTATGGCTCCTAGTACATTGATATCAAAATCTTTCTGAAAATCTTTCTCTTTTAGACTCTTAAATGGCTTTAGATTGATACTTCCTGGACAATAAATTAACCCACTAATTGCTTCTTCTATCGCAGGCAATTCGTCATTGAGTACATCACAGGCATAAAAATGATATGCCCCTTCCCATTCTGGTGCTGTACGTGCAATAATGTGCACTATATGTCCCTGCTCCAAAAGTAGCTGAGCAGTCGATTGCCCTATCCCTTTACTTCCTCCTACTATGATGTAATGTTGTTTCATATTCTTTTATATCTTTTAAGTTACTTTGATTTGTTCTTCTTGCTATTTCCACTGCATCGTTTACTACAGTACTTGACCGTTTCCCAGTTCTTTTCCCATTTTTTTCGCCAACTAAAAGGGCGTTCACATACAGGACATACTTTTTGTGGTAAGTGTTGCTTTTTCATTATGATTTCTTCCAATTATGGATCATTAGTTTTGTTGAATTGTTTGTTGTTGAATCGTTGATTTTTCCAGTTGTGGATCGTTAGTTTTGTTGAATTGTTGATTTTTCTGTTGTGAGTGGTTAGTTTTGTTGAGTTGTTGATTTGCCAATTATGGATGATTATTTTGTTGAATTAAAATCTAAAAGTCTAACCTCTAACTATCTAACTTCTGATACCTTCCATCTACTCCAAAATCTTGCTACCGCTACTTCACACTTGCTACTAATTTCTATCCTAAAACAAAAAATCTCCCCTCTAACGATCTTTTACTTCTAACCATCTAAAAAAAATTACTACTTAATACTAAGACATCATCTCCCACATCAAAAATTACCCCTCCCAAAGAGAGATATAATCTCCATTAGGGTCATAACGAGACTGTTGCTTATCAGGATTGAATACACGGCTACGAGGGTCATTCCCTACCCCTGCCAAATACATCCAATTGCACCAATTATTACAAACATCGTAATCAATAAGATGCTTTTCGAAAAAAGCAGCACCCCATCTCCAATCTACCTTTAAGTGATGAATTAAATAGCTTGCTACATTTTGGCGACCTCGGTTACTCATGTATCCTGTCGCTACAAGTTCTTTCATATTGGCATTGATAAACGCATGAAAAGTTTCTCCTTTACACCATTTTTCAAATTTCTTATATCCATTGTCAGTATCTGACTGAGCACTACCTTCAGGAGCAATGTACAACCCTCCCTTTAGGAATATTTTTTTACCATGTTTCTCTGCCACCCAGTAAAAAAATTCTCGCCAGAGCAATTCAAAAATCACCCAATACGTACTTTCGTTCTTAACTTGATTCGCTTCAAAATCCTTCACTGCTTCGTAGATCTGTACAGGAGAAATATTTCCCAATGCCAAAAATGCTGAAAATTTGGTAGAGAAATCGGTCCCAATCATTCCATTTCGAGTCTCTTTGTAAGTTGCAACAGCCGCAGATTCCCACAAATAAAAATAGAGCCTTTCTTTAGCAGAAGCCACTCCTCCCTTAAATGGATAGGCACTTCGTTCATCTTTCTCTATGGATGGCACCTGAATCGTGATTCCGAATTTTTGTTTGTTTTCATAGGAGCTCCAAGGAGCAGTAGCACAAGCCTGTCGAACCTCCATATTCTTTTCTACCTTCTTCCGAAAAGAAGTATAACTCTTAGGAAGTTTATCCAAACTAAACGGTAGACTATCTTTCTCAAATAAGGTATCATCCTCGCAAGTATAGACTGCAGTATATTGGCACAATACCCCTAATAAATCCTGAGCATACATTCCCCTAGGATAAGAAGTTACGGTTTGATCTATCTTATGATAGGTACAGATTTCTTCTAGTTGACTAGGTAAATGTTCATTCTCTTCTAGCAAAATCAGGTCAATCCCTAGTTTGAGCAGTTCAAACTGCAATTCGTCAATTGACTCTAATAAAAATTGTCTCCTAAAGACACCCATATCCTGCGAAACACCACGTTGGTGGGTATTTGCTTCTGTTGGGATCACCAGCACTGGGACAACTCGATCAAAATTATGATAAGCATAAAACAGCGATGGGTTATCTTCCAATCGCATATTATTCTGAAATAAATACAAACATGTTTTCATAAAGCTAAAGGCTTTCTATTTTTTCTAAATAATACGCTGCTTGTTCGAGCAGTGCTGTTTTTTCCTGACTATCTTTTTTGTCCCAAAGGCGATACATCATAGACATACGCATATTGGAAGCAAGTTTTTCTCGATGTTGGTCTAGAAAATTCCAATACAAGGAATTGAAAGGACAAGCTTTATCGCCTGTCTTTTGTTTTTTATCATAATAGCAATTCTTGCAATAATTGCTCATCTTATCAATATAGTTTGCTGAAGAGCAATAGGGTTTAGTAGCCACTAATCCCCCATCTGCATATTGACTCATCCCCCTTGTGTTGGTAATCTCTACCCACTCAAAAGCATCTATATAAATACCCAGATACCATTCGTCTACAGCACTAGGATCTATCCCTGCCATCAGACAAAAGTTCCCCGTAATCATCAACCGCTGAATGTGATGGGCATAAGCATAATCTAGTGATTGTTGAATGGCATGTTGCATACAATTCATTTTAGTATTGCCATTCCAAAAATATGCTGGAAGTCCTCGTTTTGCCTCCAAGAAATTTTCAGTAGCATAATCTGGCATTTTCATCCAATAGATACCCCGCATAAATTCTCGCCATCCCAATATCTGTCGAATGAATCCTTCTACCTGTGTTATATCAATCGCATCATTATCCCAATAAGCTTGTTCTGCTGCCTGTACAATCTCTTGGGGGCTAA